>NZ_MIIZ01001043.1:0-1158 GCF_001743005.1 Shigella sp. FC1967
AAAAATAAAGATAATGAAAAATAAAATATTTTAATATAAAGAAACGTCACAAAATCATGACATAATTAAATATAAAGAATATTTCACTTTTAAAAAATCATCCTGAATAGCAAGCTTAATACAATAGGCAGTGTGATTGCTGCAAACATTGTTTGAGAAGTAATGATCCCTGCCATTAACTCAGAATCGCCCCCTAACTGTCGGGTTAAAATATAAGATGTCGGAGCCGTTGGAATAGAAAAGAAAATAACGAGAAGTATTGTGACAAGTGGTGATAAGCCTAAAAAGTAAGCAACACTATACGCGATCATCGGTACAATAAGTAAACGAGTAACGGTATTAATACTAATCATTTTACTTTCTGCTTTTAGTGTTGATAGATGTAATGCCGCACCAATACAAATAAGTCCCAAAGGTAAGCTGGTTGCTGCTAACAATTTGAGAAATTGATCGCTCCCAAAAGGAAGCCCAACGCCTGACAGATTTATTATGATCCCAATAATACAAGAGATAATTAAAGGATTTTTTATGATAGGCAATACGAGTTGACGCAAAGTCACATTTTGTCCCGCGGTTAAACAAAGCACTGAAGTAACATTGGATAATGGAACTAGCGTTGCCAATATTAATGCAGCGATCCCTAATCCTTCAACACCAAATAGATCAGCGACAATGGCTAACCCTAAATAAGTGTTAAATCGAATATTACCTTGAACAATTGCACCAAAACGTCCAGCAGACCAACCTATCGTTTTTTTCAACACAACACATAATACTGTGACAATAATCACCACAGAAAAAATAGCCCCGGCAAGATGAGGTAATTGAGGATCAGATAAAGGCGCATTTGCCAAGCTATTGATCAATAAAGCAGGAAAAAGTAAAAAGTAGTTAAGTTTTTCAGCTCCAACCCAAAATGCCGGTTCAAACGTTTTATTTCTTCTTAAAATTGCACCTAGCGCAATTAACGCAAATAACGGCCATAACGTTAATAACACATTTTGCATAATATTTGTCCTAAAGATATCGTAATACTTTACAATATCGCAACATCATGCAGATTTCTATTTTATGTTATTAATATAAAAGCCAATTCAAAAAATGATAAAAATAAATTTATACCGCATTTTAAGAATAGCTTTTTTATTATTATTCCAT
>NZ_MIIZ01001044.1:0-1151 GCF_001743005.1 Shigella sp. FC1967
AAGTCAGAAATAATTTTTATTAAGCAAAATAAAAAACTATGTTATTTTTTTCGAGATGGATCTTTTTTTATTGTTATTATTTTATTTTGTTATTTTAATCAAGAAAGATATAACCTAAATTTTAAAATTAATTAATCTAAGTTATATCATAAATTATTTTTTAATTTAAAGATTAGCGTTAAATATATCATCAAAAAGTGAAATTACCCACAAGGTCTATTGTATGAATGGACTTTGTAGATGGTATTTCTTCTGAAATGGAGAGTTGGGTAGTGTTTTCTATATCATGATAAATTAATAGAAATAACAACATTCTTATTTTTAATTAATTTATTAATGTTAAAAATACGATGATTATTATCAACAAATAGTAAAAAATCTTCACTTTTATTGAAGTCCAATAATTTTATAATGGCTATTATTGTAATTAATACCTAATATAAATAGATCTCTTCCTTTTCCACCACTAAGTTGATTACATCCATTGTCATCCCAAAGAATATCATTTCCATCAGAACCATACAGGATGTCATCACCTTCACCACCATAAAGCCAATCATTGCCTTTCCCTCCTTGAAGTATATCATTGCCATTACCATAAATAATGTCGTTTCCTTGATTTCCATAAAGGTGATTATCCACACCGTTACCAATAATAATGTCATCATTGATACCACCAATAGCATTCTCAATGATGGTGCCATATGCGATAGAGAGATTACCTCGTAATCCTCCAATATCAGAAAAAAGTGCCTTCATTGAGATCTATTTTTTGTTTTGCGCTATATTTATAAAAATTAAGTGTATCAATACCACCGGCATCCCAAATACAACTGATAATGACATCATTGGGTGAGGTTAAGCTATAGTGCTCTCTTTGCGTATTAGAATCAAAGCCATAGATAGTATCATCCGTTCGAGTTGTTACATTTACACCATAGAATTTTTGAATGACATAGATATCGATTAATAGTGGAGACATAGGAAAAAAGTCCATCCAATTCAGCTTCTTCTGTTCTTGGATATCGATATGCCATCACTGAATATTTGAAACTATTCTCTTCAATATCAGGGGTATTATAATCATCCCATTTAAAGAAATGAGGTAAACCTAGAGCATGCCCAGTTTCATGTATATAAGTTTGAGTTTC
>NZ_MIIZ01001045.1:0-1141 GCF_001743005.1 Shigella sp. FC1967
CGCCAACGTAATCTAAAATCTTTCGCATTTTTCCAAATTAATGACCATATTCCTCGTTCAAAAAAGCGTTTTAACCATCTGTTTTTTTAAGTTCAATACACTGAATAGAACCAATTGAGTGGATAATCCCTAATCCTTCTTTTGCGATTTGCCAATAGCATGCATTAATATTTTTAGTGACGTTATTATGTTTTTTATTAATAGCATCCAGCATTTCTAATATTTTCATGTAATTATGAATTGTTCTAACATGAATAGTATCATTAGGTGTCGTATGAGAAACTGATCCAGAATGAATAAAATAATTATAATAGCGCTCATTAATATATTTAACGCGCTGAGCTGTTAATAATACCTCCGTCGTCCACGGGATATCTTGATGATGTAAGCCCGGTTCAAAATAATAACCATGAGCAAGTAAAAACTCACGTCGATAAATATTTAACCAAGTTACATGTAAGAATTTTTTAGAGTTTAATGCCATTTTTAACCATTGCGGCCCCGTTAAAACCCCTGTTGTCTGTAAGCGATTCGATGGAAATATCGGTCGTGAAGGACGACCATCTGCATAGACATAATTGCCATTGCAAGTCGCAATGTCTAAATCATCAGCAAGCGCGATTTCGAGTAGGCGAGGATACATGTTTGCATCAATACTATCGTCAATATCAGGAAAAGCGACATACCTTCCACGCGCCACATTAAAGCCTGTATTACGAGCAACAGAAACACCTAGGTTTTCCTGTGTCAAAATAGTGACATCGGGGAATTTATCTTTCCATTCATAAAGTAATTTTAATGAATTATCCTTAGAGCCATCATCAACAAGAATAAGTTCCCAATTTTGTAGTTTCTGCATTCGTAAATAACTGAAAAATTGTGATAAAAACTGCTCGCCATTGTAAATAGCCACCACAATACTTAATTGAGGTACAGAAGAAGACATAACCAACCTTTTATTCTCTTTAAGATATAGTTTTTCTCTAGATATACCGTTTAAGAATAGGAAAGAGACCAACCTGAATAGGTTGTTATTTTTTGCTTTTTCTTCCGTTATAAATTAAGAGAAAAAAGTAACTTTTCTGCCAATTCAAAAGTAAAAAATCATTATCGTTAAAGAATTAGTATAGTTAACTTCTGG
>NZ_MIIZ01001046.1:0-1138 GCF_001743005.1 Shigella sp. FC1967
CATTAACTTGTTCTACTTTAAGTGAAAGATCTAATAGTAGTAGAAAAACTAATAATGACTTCTATCTATAATTATTATGAATAATCATCCTGCCGTAGTAAACGGTGATAATAAACAGTTGTTTCCATTGTGAAGGAAACAACTAGAGTTAATTATCGTCAATATTCCCCAAAAGGTGATGCCAGAAACTACGCTGTCGTCCACTTCACTGTAACTCATCATAGAGTTATCAGAATCTCGTAAACTAGCTAAAGTAATCCAGTCTAAACCTGATATTCGTGGATCTCCGTCCTCTGTATAAAAAGTTCCTGAAGGGTGAAGACAAGCCTTACTTGGTAATATTGTAATATTTCCAACTTTTACTTGACCATACAGCCATAGCGATACGTGAGTGCCGCTTGCGCTAAAGCTTGTTGTGGTGGTGGTAACATAAGAGATTGTATTTGTTCTCGCTTTTCAGCAACAATATCAAAGATATCTTCACGCACTAAAAACCATTGGCATCCTAACCGCCCTTAAAGGACAGAGGGTTACAAAGTCTTAGATAAACTGAGATTTCAGGCATAAAAAAAGACGCTCTTAGCGTCTGATTTTTGGTGCCGAAGGCCGGACTCGAACCGGCACACCCGAAGGCGGTTGATTTTGAATCAACTGCGTCTACCAATTTCGCCACTCCGGCACTGAAGTGTATTTGGAAAACCTGCCCATTATACTTGCGTGAAGAACCCTCGCAACAATTATTGTTAGTTTTCAGTTTGATTGGCGAAAAAAAAGTGCATTTAGCGAAAAAAAATACCGTAAATCCTCACCTAGAGCGAGAAGCCGTCAGGGTTTATAACTATCATAAAACACGAGTTATTAGTTACATCAGGTATCTGCCATTAATACTTTAATCATGCTGTATCAATAGATCAATTATCTTGCTGTTATTTTATCTAAATTTATTCATTACCTTATTTCTATTTATTCATTACCTTATTTCTATTTTTTCTTATCTTTTTTTAATATAACATCATCATTATATAAATGAGTTAAAACTAATTGACTTAATCGATATATTTTAAAATACATAACGGTAAATAAAAAAAGGATCAAAACTCGGGTTAGTTGTTTTGATCCAATAGTACTACTAATTGAG
>NZ_MIIZ01001047.1:0-1138 GCF_001743005.1 Shigella sp. FC1967
AAAAAGGTAATTGATTATTGCTGTATCCAGTAGGTCGTGACATCCATTAAGCAAGTCCACGATATTGGCCGCAGCTTCGTTTTCCTCTCCGTCATCTCGACCAGCTAATACCGATTCAACCCAAGCCTCAAGGCTAGGATGTCCCTCAGCGAGTTGTATTTGACGGCACTCGTTCTCGATCAACCCTGTGATTGCTTCGTTGAGCGTTCCGCCATAAGTCGGCATGTTGAGAACGACTCCAAATCCGGGGATTTCTTTTTGGATTGGCTTCGCATCCTTGGGAGCTGATTTCAGCCACAGGAAAAACCAGATCCCAGAGCTTATGTCTTCCGGCTTGACTTGGTTGGTCGCAAGGAATTTGGAAACCTCGTTACAGATGATGCCATCTGGCGCGGCCATCTCGTAAATACCCGCCATCAGATCTTCAAGGCTCTTATACATATTATTTCTCGCACCTGCACATTATGTATCCACTATCGCTGTTAAGCCGATCCCTCGCAAGTATGTTCCAACGCGACATTATACCGTTTTGTCGCTACCTGTAAAATTATCGTATTACCGTAATTATGATAATTACAGTAAATAATCATAAAGTCTGCGTGGTTTGTTCTACTTATTAAAATGTATCTTTGAAAAAGTAGAGTTTTTGGAATAGGATAGGTGGTGCCGAATACCCACTTTTTACAAGGAGCGCGATCAGTGATTTTTGATGTAAGAGCGACCTTCGAGGTAGCACTCCAGACTGACACCCACCTGGTACTTGTCGATCTGGATCAGGGAGCATCAGTTACGAACGATGCTGATGCAGTGATCGCCTGGTTGGCCGCAAACCTCGAAGGTGGAATTGGAAAACGTAAGGTGTACTACCGGGACACCGATGGACGCTTTGATGAGCTCAAGGTTAATGCCGGTACTTTTGCCGGATTTGCACCTTGTAGCGAAGGCCAGCAGACCGCCCTGGCAGGGATGCTCGGCCAGTAACTTTGTGTGGAGAACTCGATGTTAAACAAAAACAAATTTGAAAAGGTGTTGGCGAGAGTCATCAACAAGAACAGTAACCGATGCTCAGTGTGCAAAAAGCCGTTTTCTGGGCCTTGCCACACATTTGGTGGGTTGGATGCAGACAGTAAGGTGCAGA
>NZ_MIIZ01001048.1:0-1135 GCF_001743005.1 Shigella sp. FC1967
TTTTATCAAACACCACGATAGCACCAGCAAAAAATGCCCCTGTTGGTACTTGGTTTTCATCTGCAGGAACAAACCATTGTGGAACATCAAAACCGACACGACCGCGAATAAAACAAATATGGTCCGCTTCTTCACACCACCATGTTTCGCTTGTGGCCACTTTCAACAAGAAAACATAGCGCCCACCTTTTTCACGCATAGCTAACGCATGATTCATGATGTGGCGAACACCAGTAACAGGTTGTTTTTCATGATATGAACTACGTGAGTACGGTGGATTAGCGAAAGCAGAACCACCAATTTCCTTGAGTTTTTCCGACCAGTCCTGAGTAAGCGCGTTATCCTCAACCGTGTAGAAATGAGGGCATTTGCTGTTTTGTGCATCAGTAAATAGATCTAGCGTGAACGGCCCATAGAGTGAATTGATACCCCAATACAGGTTTTCAGGTGTACGCCACTGATCGCCAATTTCTTTTAATTTATGGGCTGATTGGCTTTTTAATTCCTGTAATTTCAATGCGTAATCAATCATTGCTGAGCCTCCTGTGACATTTCAGTCGCTTGTTTCCAAATGCTGTTCCATGCTTGGCGACCAGAAAACTCACTCATACGACGAATGCCGGTCTTACCCGCTAATTCAAGTGCAATCTCTTCAATACGGTTTTGAGGCTTAGAGCGAGAGCCAATCAAGCGAGAGAAGGCGCTGTCACGTTCAACGGTATCAACTTGAACCTTCGGCTCATCCTTTGGCTTTTGGCTACGAACGATCAGCTCATCAAAGTGTTTACGTAATTTACGAGGGCTTAAAATGTTTTGGTGCCAGAATGAATCTTTGTTGGCCCAATCGAACAAGGCACAAATTTGCTCATGGGTACGCCCATCGATTTGACGCATCAAACGGATATCGTTAGCCCAGTCATACCAAGTAGGCTCTAGCGCGGATGGATTCAGTTTTTTAACACGACCAAACATCCATTTTGCCGTTTTCAAATCACCTTCATCGCCCCATTTTTGGAAGTTAGCGCTGTAAATCACGGCTTCGGGATAACGAGTTAAAAAATCATTTTTCGGCTGGTCGCTGGATTCGCCAGAATTCTGCGACGAATGATCTGTTTCTGTTGTACTCTCTGAAGTA
>NZ_MIIZ01001049.1:0-1133 GCF_001743005.1 Shigella sp. FC1967
ACCTATTGGTTATATGTCAGTGACTGGAGTTGAAAAATATTCATGATTGTGGCAGTTCTACTGTGCATGAAGAATCAGACGATAAAACGAAATATCCCCGTATACATTCAATATTAAATAACCATGCAAATAATCGGATATGTATTACTCATGCTAATACAGGGTTCTGCTGTGCCTGTAACGGAAGATATATACACAGCAAGAATGCGAGAGCCGTGCCATGCAGATAATGCAGGTGCGGGATGTTGAGATGGTTTGTGGAGAAATATGGAATGAAAACTAAGAAAAATATCGTTCATTTAGGAAATGTTAGAATATTAAAACAGTCTGACACCCCTTTAAATATGATGGTGGATAATTGCATTGTGGAGGGTTTTGACCACCTTAACGGGAAAGGATATTCATTACAAAAAAGAATAGCTATAGCGGTACTTGAGTCATTGATTGAAGAGGTAAAATTAAGTGACGAAATTTAAAGTCGGCGATAAGGTTTATATTAAACCGTGGCATATTATAGCAACCATTTATTATGTTGATGACGAAGATTCCGCTATCCCCTACTTGGTCGAGGATGACGATAGTCAAACATCATGGTGGCATGAGGAGGATTTGGAGTTAATCAATGAATAAATACACCGAACTATCTGACTTCGAGATTAATAAAAAAAGTTGCTGAAAATCTTAAATTAAACACAATCGCATACGAACGTACTGAAATAGTTTTGTTTGATGATATGGATGCAACGCCTTTCGACCCATGCAATAACCCATCCGATGCATGGCAATTAATGCTAGAAGCTAAATTATCAATTCATCCAGACTTTAATAATGACTGTGAGTCTTGGATTGTTCGCAATATACACATACCGATGGTGAGTGAAGCAAATTTATCTCGCGGGATTAGTATTGCATATTTATTAATGAAGGATGCTGAACGTGAAACCAATACTTGATATGTGCTGTGGCTCTCGTATGTTTTATTTTGATAAACAAGACGACCGAGTTTTATTTAATGATATTAGAGCAGAAGAACATATTTTATGTGATGGAAGAATTTTAAATATAACACCAGATATTATTTCTGATTTTAAAAACCTTCCATTACCAGATAATACTTTTTATCAAGTACTATT
>NZ_MIIZ01001050.1:0-1127 GCF_001743005.1 Shigella sp. FC1967
AAAATAGATAATTAATAGAGAAGAATTTTGATAAATTCATTAAATGATTATTTGTTAAATAAGAAAGGATTAATGATGACTATCAAAATGAAAAATAGTATTTAAATTATTAAATTTTAATTTTGGTGGTAATAATAAAAAAAAAAAGCTTGCCCAAACCGGAATGGCCAAAAAAAAACCATACTCCATTTTGAGGCTCCAAAATATAAAGCTTTAAACTTAATTGGTCTGAAAAATAGAGTGGAATTGCATCAACCGTTTGAAATGTTAAGTAAATTATAAAAGATGGAAGTAAACTAAGCTTCAATGACTTCCATGTAGTATTCTTCGTTACGAATGCAACAATAAATACGAACATAGGAATCAATGTTAAATTGAAAATATCAATAAGAAGCCAGACTTTATTTTTATCAGCTAAATTTAAGTAGAAATTAAAAACAATAAAAGAACTCAATATGAGCTTCAAAGTAGGCCAATATGGTTGGGTATTTGATTCAGGCTTGATTTGCTGTTTCATATGGACGCTCTATATAGAAATTAGCTCATTGTACCGCATTGATATGCTTATTTGAAATGGATTCATTAGAATTAATTAAGAAATAGTTTTAACTTATTTTGAATAAGTATTAGTTCTATGAGTTCAACTTTTCGATTACTGTAACGGGGGTTTTCTATTGATTAAATCCAGATCTACCATAAATGAGGATATGTGCATGAGAAAATTAACGGATGTGACCTACGGAATGGCTGGCTTAACGGCTTTTTTCACGTTGGTTCTTTAAGCGCGAGATCTTTTCGTTCTATTTATCAAGTGGTTCTCGTTTTTTCTTAAGCAATGTGCGAACGTTCATCTCAAATATCACAAATCATTGGCCTCTAATAAGTGCAAGCAGTAATGACATTATTGATATAACGATGTTATTTATTAGCAGTATTGCAGTAAAATTAAGGCGTTGATGAGTTATTTTTTGTTGCTCAGTGGTGAGGGGATGATAATAGTTAGTAGTAGCCATTGAATGTTTGCATATCTCAATAATTTAATTTAAGTTGAATAATTCTCTTAACTAACTAAAAATATTTAGATTAAATGTAATTTTAATTGAAATTTATATATGTTTGGTAATCAA
>NZ_MIIZ01001051.1:0-1125 GCF_001743005.1 Shigella sp. FC1967
ATTGAAACTTGGGGATTAAGAAGTGAGAATGGAAGATATTCGTCGCCAAATGTCAGAGAAATAACCAATATTACAATTAAAAATTGTAATTTAGCGATAATAAACTCAATAACATTAAATAGTTAAATAAAGTTAAAAAAATATAAAAACGCACTTAATAAAATAAGTGCCGCGAGAGATTTCAGATTTTAATATAATAATTAAAATTCTTGATTAAGAGCACGATAGGCAGCTCTGGCTGCGATAAGATCATCTTGTGTATCTACACCCACACCAGGAACTTCTAATGCTTTTGCAACATGGATTTTTTCACCATACCACAGCACACGCAGTTGCTCTAACATTTCAATAGATTCTAATGGGCTTGGCTCCCAAGTAATATATCGACGTATAAAGCCCGCGCGATAAGCATAAATACCAATATGGCGTAAATAGTGCTCACCAATTTCATCATGTGACAAATTAAAACGATCTCTTTCCCAAGGAATGGTTGCACGAGAAAAATAAAGTGCGAAACCTTTTGCATCCATCACAACTTTCACCGCATTCGGATTAAAAGCTTCTTTTGAGTCAACAATAGGCACCGCTAATGTCGCCATTCCTGCGCCACAACTCGCCAAATTTTCGGCTACTTGAGTAATAATAGTGGGTGGAATAAGAGGCTCATCACCTTGTACGTTAACGATTATCTCGTCATCTGCAAATTGGTATTTTTCAATGACTTCAGCTAAACGTTCTGTACCAGAATGGTGATCTTCGCGAGTCATGCACGCTTCCCCACCCGCTTTTTCAACTGCGGCAACAACATCTAAGTTATCAGTTGCAACAATGACTCGGTTTGCACCAGAGCGCATAGCCTGTTCCATTACACGAACAATCATAGGCTTACCATGAATATCCGCGAGAGGTTTACCCGGTAAACGGGTCGATGCATATCGACCTGGGATAATGACCGTAAACATGAAGTTACTTTTCCTCTTCTAGTGATAATTCTCTTGCTTCATTCTCCAGAAGAACGGGGATATTGTCACGTACAGGATAAGCTAAATGATCAATTTTGCAGATAAGCTCTTGAGTTTTTCTTTATCAAAGCATAAGTTTGCCATGGCAAACTGGGCAAGCAAT
>NZ_MIIZ01001052.1:0-1123 GCF_001743005.1 Shigella sp. FC1967
TAAATCACCCCCCCCATAATGCCACCAAGTACAAAATTACCAATAAAATCAATAGGTGTTAATTGAGAGAGTTGTGTTTTACCTGATAAATTCATATGGGCTAATATGATAGTAAAACCAATAATAAAATTTGATAATAACCAGAAAATAATATTCCATATGCGTCTCACATTTCCAATAATCTCTACACTTATTATAAAGCAGAAAATCTTACCCAGATAAAAATCTGAATTATTTTTCATGGCATTTGACTAAGAAAAAACACTTAATATACTTAGGTTTGTTGATTTTAAAACTGACACTATACTTATTAAGATAGTTTGATAGTAATATCTTTTTATCAACACAATAACTTCTCGCCTTTACTACTACTTACGCGGGATATCACTGAATTGTTTTTGAACACATATTTTGGAGAAAAAAAATGAATAAAAAAACTACTTACTTCATTGGTTCTAGCGGGTATCGTTACTATTACAGCAGGTTGTGATGACTCATCTAAAAAAAGTCGATGAAGGTATTGATAAAGCAAAAGAAACGGCAACTCAAGTCACTGAAACCGCACAAGATAAAGCGAATGAATTAACAGAACAGGCAAAAGATAAAGCAGCCGACTTGCAAGAAAATGCATCAGCAAAAGCAGATGAATTAACACAACAAGCTCAAGAATTAAAAGATCAAGCAGAACAAAAAACCACAGAATTAAAAGCACAAACGGATGAAAAAACAGATACGCTAAAAGAAAGCATTTCACAAAAAACCGATGAATTAAAAGATGCAAGTGCGGCAAAAGCGGAAGAAATTAAGCAAAGCCTAGAAGCCGAAAGTAATAAATTATCTGAAAAAGCCGCGGAGCTAAAACAAGATGCGAGCAAAACGGCAGATAATCTGATGCAAGAAGCAGACAATAAAATTGATCAGCTAAAAGGTGATGCATCAAAAACCAGCGATGATGTAAAACAACAAGCTCAAGAGACTGAAAATAAAGCACTTGATAAAGCGGACCAATTAACTGATCAAGCTAAACAAAAGATTGATGACTTAAAAACTGAAAATAAATAATCTGATTTCAGTTTTTTTTGATGAATTGAGAGCCAGCAAATTTTTCGCTGGCTTTTTGTTC
>NZ_MIIZ01001053.1:0-15040 GCF_001743005.1 Shigella sp. FC1967
GCTTCAACTTTAAATTCACGACGCATACGGTCAACTAACACGTCTAAGTGCAGCTCACCCATACCAGCAATGATAGTCTGACCAGTTTCTTCGTCACTTTGATACGCGGAAAGATGGATCTTCCTGAGCCAGACGGTTCAGAGCGATACCCATTTTTTTCTTGGTCAGCTTTAGTCTTAGGTTCGATAGCAACAGAGATTACTGGCTCTGGGAATTCCATACGTTCTAAGATGATTGGTGCTTCAATTGCACACAGAGTATCACCTGTAGTTACGTCTTTCAGACCGATAGCAGCCGCGATGTCGCCTGCACGAACTTCTTTAATTTCTTCACGCTTGTTAGCATGCATCTGAACAATACGGCCAAAACGTTCTTTTTTGTCTTTAACCGGGTTCAGAACTGTGTCACCTGAGTTTACAACACCAGAGTACACACGGAAGAATGTTAAGTTACCAACAAATGGGTCAGTTGCGATTTTGAATGCCAGAGATGAGAATGGCTCGTCGTCGCTTGAATGACGTTCTGCTGGAGTATCTTTACCGTCTGGTAACATACCTTTGATTGCAGGAACATCTGTTGGTGCTGGCAGGTATTCAATTACCGCATCCAGCATTGCCTGAACACCTTTGTTCTTAAATGCAGAACCACAGGTAACCAGGATAATTTCGTTATCTAGAACGCGTTTACGCAGAGCAGCTTTGATTTCTGCTTCTGTCAGTTCTTCACCGCCCAGATATTTGTCCATCAGATCTTCTGATGCTTCAGCAGCTGATTCAACTAGGTTGTTATGCCATTCTTCAGCTAAATCTTGCAGATTTGCAGGAATGTCTTCGTATTCGAAGGTAACACCTTGGTCTTCTTCATTCCAACGGATTGATTTCATTTTAATCAAATCAACAACACCGGTGAAATTTTCTTCAGCGCCTACTGGAATTTGCAGTGGAACTGGGTTTGCTGCCAGACGTGTTTTGATTTGTTCAACAACACGCAGGAAGTTTGCACCCATACGGTCCATTTTGTTAACGAACGCGATACGTGGTACATGATATTTGTTAGCCTGGCGCCATACTGTTTCTGACTGAGGCTGAACACCACCAACTGCACAGTAAACCATAACCGCGCCATCAAGAACACGCATAGAACGTTCTACTTCGATTGTGAAGTCAACGTGTCCTGGGGTGTCAATGATGTTTACACGGTGAGGCTCAAACTGTTTAGCCATACCAGACCAGAATGCAGTAGTTGCTGCGGATGTGATAGTAATACCACGTTCCTGCTCCTGCTCCATCCAGTCCATTGTTGCTGAACCTTCGTGAGTTTCACCAATTTTATGGTTTACACCGGTATAAAACAGAATACGTTCACTTGTAGTGGTTTTACCGGCATCGATGTGCGCACTAATACCGATATTACGGTAGCGTGCTATGGGGGTTTGACGAGCCATTTTTTCCTCTCTCGTGGGCGTTCAATTCAGGTAAAGGACAGCAGAGCTGTCCTGAAAAGAGTTGCAATACTCCGTGGATTATTACCAACGGTAGTGTGCGAACGCCTTGTTTGCATCTGCCATACGGTGAACGTCTTCACGTTTCTTAACAGCAGCGCCTTTGTTTTCAGCCGCATCAGATAATTCATTTGCCAGGCGAAGCGCCATGGATTTATCACCGCGTTTACGAGCAGCTTCAACAATCCAACGCATTGCTAATGCATTACGACGAACTGGGCGTACTTCAACTGGAACTTGGTAAGTTGAACCACCAACACGGCGGGATTTAACTTCCACAGTAGGACGTACGTTATCTAATGCGATTTCGAACGCTTCCAGTTCAGTTTTGCCTGAACGCTGAGCCAGGGTCTCAAGCGCATTATATACAATAGATTCTGCAGTAGATTTTTTACCGTCTACCATCAGAATGTTTACAAATTTAGCCAGCAGTTCTGATCCGAACTTAGGATCTGGCAGAATTTTACGTTGACCAATTACACGACGACGTGGCATGGAAATACTCCGTTTAAAATTCAGGGTTGTCCAAAACTCAATGAGTTTATTTTGACATTATTTGTGAAAAAATGTTTGGCCTTACTTAACGGAGAACCATTAAGCCTTTGGCTTCTTCACACCGTACTTAGAACGAGCTTGTTTACGGTCTTTAACACCAGAACAGTCCAGCGCGCCGCGAACAGTGTGGTAACGCACACCTGGTAAGTCTTTAACACGACCACCACGGATTAGGATTACGGAGTGCTCCTGCAAGTTGTGGCCTTCACCACCGATGTAGGAAGAAACTTCGAAACCGTTAGTCAAACGCACACGGCATACTTTACGCAGTGCTGAGTTTGGTTTTTTTGGAGTGGTAGTATATACACGAGTACATACGCCACGCTTTTGCGGGCAAGCTTCCAGAGCTGGAACGTTGCTTTTAACAACTTTCGAGCTACGAGATTTGCGTACCAGCTGATTAATAGTTGCCATTTAAAAAAAGCTCCTGGTTTTTGCTTCGTAAACACGGATTTGAACTCTGTCTTGTCAACAAGACAAAACATGAGGACGCAGAATTTTATTGCTGACGGGCTCATGTGTCAAGAATTATACAGCAATTCTATGCTCCCCAATGAATTTGTTGGGGGTGTTTTACCGTCAAATCGACAAAACCACCATAATTGATAAGTTTAATATGATGAGATACTTGATCTTTTAAGCCTCTTGCTAAAACATCATCAATTAATGCGTAAACTGAAATTTGCTGTTGAAGACAATATTTTAATAAAGGATTATCTTCGAGGACTGCGAGTACACCATCTTGTATTAACAAAACATCATCTTCTTTTGTCAATAAAGATAAAAAAGTCGCTAAATCACTTTGATAAATAGAGACAGAATAAGTATACAACATAACTGTTCAACCTTCCTGACTAACTTCTGTATTAAAAGCGTAATACCACATCATATTCACTCAATTTTTGAGCGATATCTTGATGGGATATCACCTGAACATCCAACACAAAAGAAGTTTGAGAGGATAATCCACGATGAACCATGTCTTTCTGAGATATATAGACATTTGTCACATCATACAAGGGTAGTACTTTAAATGTTGCCGCATGATGACGTGACAATATCCCTTCAGGCTGTTGATTTTCAACAAGTTGAAACACACCATCAGAGATAAAAAAAACGCCAATATCTTCTGTTAATGCAGAGGTTGCAAGTAAAGCATCTAAACCTTCTCGCCCTGCACTATTACCATGAGGCGCTTGAGTAAAAAGGAATGCGATCGAATTCATTTTCTTCATTAAAATTGCACCACACGGGAACAGGTCAACATCGCTTGAGCCAGTGATCCTAAACCACTTAACTCAAATTCAGGTGCCATGTTATAGCTATCCATTTCCTGCTCTTTGGCTTGCTGCTCATCAATAATTCCTCTACGCAATGCGGCAGCAACACAAACATGCAAGGGAATTTGATGTTTTTTCGCCAAGGCAACCCACGCTTTAGGAAGATCAAATTCATCATTTGCAGGCGATACCCATTTATTTGCGTTCACAACACCTTCCCGATAGAAGAAAATTTGTGCAATTTGATGCCCTTTTTCAAGAAGGGCATTTGCGAATAAATAGGCACTCGAAGCTTGTTCAGTTCCGTAATGAGGCCCCGTAACCACTAAGCAATATGTCAAGGAACTCATAATGTTGCCTTATTCGCCATTTTTAAACTGGCGAATATAGAGATACACAGTATGTTTTGAGATGTTTAAGCGGTCTGCAACCTGATTAATAGCATCTTTGATATCAAAAATACCTTTCTCATAAAGGCTTAATACGACTTGTTTATTCTTAGCATTATTCGCAACTTCACGATCATTATTAACTTCTTCAATCGTGAACTCTAATGTTTGAGCGACTAAATCATCAACGGATGATGCAAAGTTAACATCAGATGCGACTTCATGCGTTTCTTCAGGAATAAAGGTTTTGATTATTTCAGAAAATGGGACATCAAGGTTCATATTAATACACAATAAACCAATGACACGACGTTCACGATTACGAATAGCAATCGTGATTGACTTCATCAATGCACCACTTTTCGCTCTAGTAAAATAAGCCTTTGAAAAACTTGAATCTTCATCTGTGATGTCATGTAACATTTGTAATGCCAAATCGGTAATTGGAGAACCAATCTTACGACCAGTATGTTCTCCATTCGCGATTTTAACCGCTGAACATTTCAAATCTTCCAGAGAGTGCAATACGATTTCACAATGATTACCAATAAGCATTGCCAAACCATCCACGGCAGCTTCATAGGACTTTAGTACTTCGTGATCAGTTTGAGTAAAAGGTCGGCTATCTAGTTTTTCAAACTCGCTGCTGTCACCATTAAATAACGGGCTAGACATTTGATTATATAATCCTTAAAGGCTTTAATTATGATAATGACTTGAGGTTCTATTTTTTATAACGATTCGTCATTGCGGATCAATTCAATATTAAAAAAAAATTAAATATAAAAACAGAATTAAGAACGATTCTGACGTTAGATCGTCAGAAGATCTACGTCAAGTAACTTAGAATAAGAGCTTTGTGATAGGTCACAGCTTTTTTCATTTTTCTTTATATTTTGTACTCATTCCTATCTTTTATTTTTACAACCGTCCCTTTTTAAGGGGCCAGGATAAAGATTGACACTATTGAATAGATTACCTATATTCCAAATTATTGTTATTTTAACGAGTGATTAATCCTATGAATATACTGATGAAATGCCAATCTCAGCAAACCTCATCAATAATAGGATTAATTTCTGTTGCTTCTATACCTATTGAAATTCTCTCTTCACCACCTCCGCCTGTGAAAGTGGTTGTAGTCAATACAACGGTTGTTGTTGCAACTCACATTGCTTGATTGATTTGCTTAGCTTAAGAACGTACTTAACCAACCTCAATATAATGATATTTTGGTTAGGTTTATTCATTGAGATTTTATCAATTAGCTAATACTCACTAAAAATAATCAAGCGCACTCATTGCTTATTTTACCGGTATCTCAGCATGTATTTACATCAATATTGGGCAAAACTCGGCCCAACGACATTATTCGTTTTATTGTGGAGTAGTGGTGCTATCTTTTCTCGTTGGGGATTAGATAATGGTAGCTCATTTGCTATTTTAACGTGGCGTTTTATTATCGCTTTAGTATTTCTCACTTTCTTGTGTATTCAGCGCCATCGCTTTTTACCCCCCAAAGGAAGCCGTTTAAAAACGGCATGGGTTGGCCTACTTATTATCGGTGGCTATTCCATCTGTTATCTTTTAGCACTCGCTAATAGCATTACACCTGGAATGCTAGCCACCATTATGGGTGTTCAACCGATTATTACCCTATGGATAATAGAGCGTAATTTTACAGCGACACGACTATTCGGGCTTTTAATCGCCTTAGCAGGATTAGTATTAGTCGTTGCCCAAAGTTTATTTAATACAGCGTTATCATTAACGGGAATGATTTATGCCTTAATTGCACTACTTTGTATGAGCTTTGGCGCAATCTCACAGAAAAAACTGCAATTAGCCCCCATGGATGCCCTACCGTTACAATATGTTGTTAGCCTTGTGTTGTGCTTGTTATTTGTCCCCTTCCAGCCATTTCATGCTTCATTCGATATTGGCTTTGTTATTCCAGTCCTTTGGCTTGCGGTGATCATTTCTGTAGTTGCACAATTGCTACTATACCGCTTACTCACAACCGGTAATTTAGTTAATGTCACGAGTTTATTTTATTTAGTACCAGGCGTGACAGCATTAATGGATTACATCTTCTTAGGTAATAAGATGTCTTGGTTGAGCTTAGCAGGGATGGGAGCAATTATTGTCGGCTTGCTGTTTGTTTTTAAAAAGCCCAAAGCCATTATTGTAGAAGAGGCCGTAGACTAACACTCTGTGTTTATAAATGATCAACGATACATTAGAAATAAAAATGCTGACATAAATGTCAGCATTTTTTAGTGGTAGTTAACGATAAGTGAATTACTTCTCGCTTTCAACACTCAGTAATTCAACTTCAAAGACTAATGTTGAGTTAGCTGGAATACCACTTGTTGCACGTTGTCCGTAGCCTAATTCTGGTGGAATAACTAACTTGATTTTACCGCCTTCTTTGATGTATTTCATACCTTCTGTCCAGCCAGGGATAACGCTTTTCAGGCTAATTGTCAGAGGTTCGTTACGATCATAAGAGCTATCAAATTGTTTACCATCAATCAGCATGCCTTTGTAGTTTACAGTAACACGATCAGCATCTGTTGGTGTTTTACCTTTCCCAGGATTTTCAACTAAATAGAGTAACCCTGATTTGGTTTTTACCACACCTTTTTCCGCGGCAAACTCTGTACGGAATTTATCACCCGCAATTTTGTTCTCAGTCGCTTCTTTTTCCATTTTTGCTGTTGCAGCAGTACGGACTTGATCTTCAAAAGCCGCTAACGTTAATTCAATTTCAGAGTCTGATAATTTTGATTTACTGTTAAATGCATCCTGAACACCCGCTAACAGTTGTTTAGAATCTAAAGTAATACCAATATTTTTTTGTTCTTGTAACGCAGCTTCCATATAGCGGCCCATCGACGCGCCTAACGCATAGGCATTTTGCTCATTTTGAGTTTTAAATGCGCTATTTAGTGTTGGCACTTTAGCGGTTGCTTCTTCAGCGAATGCATGAGGTGCACTGAATGCGAAAGCTAAACTGGTTGCCAGCAACGTCGTTTTTAATAAAGATTTCATCCCATTCTCCAGTATATGTTTGTGAGTCGCTACGTTTTACAAACGATCATCATAGATCTTCATAAAAACGTTTTGCATCACATCTTGCTGTCGTTGCGGTATAGATCTCATCCGCGGGTAGCAATTTTATATGAATTTAAAAAATTTGCCGACACTCTTAACAGTTAATGTTAGGATTTTTGTCAGCACAGAGTGCTACCACATTAGCAAAATAGTCTTTTATCTCAAACCAGATTTATGTCTTCCTGTGTATATATCAGTAAATAAGATTAAATTTCGTGAGTTTTTGAGTCATATTCGTCGTAATAGGACATTTTAAAGGAGGAAAAACACAATGGATATTAAGGAAGTAGAACGATTGCTCATTCAATTAGAAAGCAAAGTTGCTTTCCAAGATGCGACTATTGAAGAATTGAATCAAGTCGTCACACAACAGCAAATTGAAATTAGCCGCTTTAAGGAAGCCTTAAAAATTGTTTCTGAGCGCTTAAAAAATTCTCAAACCTCAATACTTGCTAGACCTGAGGATGAAACGCCTCCACCTCACTATTAAGTCGTCGTCCGCTGTTAACATCAAAACGGAAAACAAAAAAGGAGCGCTTAAACGCTCCTTTTGATCTTTTCAACGAAAGATTAGTGCTGGCAACCACAACCGCCATTGCCGTGACCATGACCACCATGACCATGACCGCCGCCACCGCAGCATCCACCTTCTTCACCGTGTGAATGGCCATGTCCGTGACCACCGCCACAGCATCCGCCTTCTTCACCGTGACCGTGGCCACCACAACATTCGTGCTCTTCTTCTTCACCGTGTACGTGACCGTGAGCTAATTCTTCTTCAGTCGCTTCACGAATTGCAACGATTTCAACATGAAACTTCAGGTTTTGACCTGCTAACATGTGGTTACCATCAACGATAACTTCGTCGCCTTCAATACCTGTAATTTCTACTGGTACTGGACCTTGATCGGTATCAGCAAGAAAACGCATACCCACTTCTAACTCATCAACACCAACAAAAACATCTTTCGGTACGCGTTGAACTAAGTTTTCGTCGTATTGACCATATGCATCATCAGAAGCAACTTCTACGTCGAATTTTTCACCGACTTCGCGACCTGTTAATGCATTTTCTAAACCACTGATTAAAGAACCACGGCCATGCAGATAGTCTAACGGTGCACTCACCGTGGACTCATCAACTAAAACACCGTCTTCTGATCTTACTTGATAAGCCAGACTAACTACCAAGTCGTTTGCTACTTTCATGACATCTCCTACATACCCGTGGGCAAAATTTTCCCGATTGTAACGAAAAATAAATCTTCTGTATCGGGTTATATCAAAAAAACCTACAATTATTGTGGTGTAAAGATCCCAATGACTTGTTCATTTTCACGAACAAGCGAGTTAACCTCACCCTCTGTTTGCCGTTGCTGATGGCCACATTTCGCACATTCCACAATATCCACTTTATCTTCACGCCACATTTTAAGTGTATCTTGAGCTTGACAGTGTGGACACACGGCTCCTGCGATAAAGCGTTTACGGGTTGCAGACATGGGGTCAATTCTCCTATTTATCAATAGATTTTTTTTTCTTTATGTATTTGAGGAATGTCTTCTGTTAAAGAGTCATCCCAAATATCAGGCTGATGGTGCTCTTGACGAATTTCTTCACTAAAAAGCTCTTCAAGTTCCCGTCTCGCTTCTTTTACTCGTGAAACGTTAGAGACTTCTTCCGGAGATTCATCCACCAGCTTTCTCAATAAGTTAATATCCAGACGACGAAAATGCTGTTGTGCTCGATATGCTTGATGAGGATGCATGCCTAATTCAATTAATGTTTTGCGTCCTAATTCTAAGGCGCTAGAAAATGTTTCACGGCTAAAATCTGTCACCCCTGCTTTGAGCAACTCATGAGCTTCAACTCGTCCTCTTGCCCTTGCAATAATATGCAAATTAGGAAAATGATGTTGGCAAAGATGAACGATTTCCATCGTAGCTTCAGGTTCATTACTGGTAATAACAATCGTTTTAGCATGCTCTGCGCCAGCAGCACGCAATAGATTGAGATCGGTTGCATCACCGTAATAAACTTTATAGCCATATTTACGCATGGTGCTTATGCTTCCAACATCATGCTCTAATACTGTGACGTTAATCTTATTTGCCATTAACAAACGCCCTACAACCTGCCCCATTCGACCAAATCCGACAAGAATGACCTCTGGGTGATTATTTTCAACAAAAGGCTGTTCGTCTGTTTTGGCTTCATTATAACGACGAGCAAACACAGCGTCTGTCATTTGCATCACAAGAGGCGTTGTCATCATAGAAAGTGTGACAACAACCAACAATAATGCCATTTGCTGACTCTCTAATACGCCCATAGCCATCGATGTCGAGAACACAACAAACGCAAATTCACCACCTTGGCTTAATACCGCCGAGAATTGTAAACGCGGGGAAAAATGCAATTTGGCTAACCAAGCAATACTGTAAAGGATCAAGGCTTTCACAATAACCAGCACTAAGACGCCCAATAATACTTGTGGAAGATAGCGCCATAAAATACCGATATCTAAAGACATACCGACAGAAATAAAAAAGAGTCCTAAAAGTAGACCTTTAAAAGGTTCAATAGCGATCTCTAATTCATGTCGATATTCTGAATCTGCCAATAACACTCCCGCAATAAAGGTGCCCATTGCCATGGAAAAACCTAAGGTTTCCATAAAAATAGCGGCACCTAATACAACAAGTAGTGCGGCAGCAGTAAAAACTTCTCTGACGCCAGACTTCACCACTAAGCGTAAAAGTGGACGTAATAAATAACGACCACAAATCAGCAACCCAGCAAAAGCCGCGACTTTCACACCAATGCGATACCAATCGCTACTTGCCGTTTCTCCGGCTAACAAAGGAATAACAGCCAAGATAGGAATAACCGCCATATCTTGGAAAAGTAAAACAGCGAAACCTAATTGCCCGCCTTCATTGTGGTTCATTCCTTTCTCATTCATAAGTTGCAATGCCATCGCCGTAGAAGACATCGCAATACCTAATCCACCAATCACAGCGGCCTGCCATGAGAAAGACGTAAAAACAAGAATAAGCCCTGAAAAAATAGAAGCGGTTAATACCACCTGCATTGAACCCACACCAAAAATGGCACGTCTCAGTTCCCATAACTTGGCTGGATTTAATTCCAAACCAATAAGGAACATTAAAAAAACCACCCCTAATTCAGCAAAATGTAAGATATTATCGACATCTTTAAACAGCCCTAATCCCCAAGGTCCGATCGCAATACCAGCAATCAAATAACCGAGTACAGCACCAATTTTAAGACGCTGTGCAATAGGTACCATAACCACGGCAGCACACAGGAAAAAGAGAACAGCTTTAATCATCCAATTATCTTCCATTAAGCTTGCTCCCCTTCAAGTGGTGCACTTAGCCAATGACGATAAGCTTCACCGATATAAGTCAGTGTTGTTTTAGATTGTTGTCTTGCTGAATACACAACCATGGGTGATAGCCAGCGCATACCACACATTTCGGCCATTAATTCAAAAGGGCGTAATAATTCTGTGAGTGTGTAGTGATTCTTCCCATTATGTTGATAAGCCAGTTCTGGCTCTCCCGTTGTAATTACACAACGAAATGACTTACCTTTTAATTGTGCCCGACCTGCTTTATTGGCAAAGGGGCGAGTTAACACTCGGTCTTGCCACTCTTTTAATAATGCTGGACAACTATATGTTTGTAATGGAAATTGAAAAACGATCACTTGGTGCTTACACAGCAAGGATTGTTCATGGTGTATATCAATAAAAAAATCAGGATAAGTAGCATATAAATCATGGATAGTTATATTCTCTAAATCCCTCACCGCTTTTAATAATGCTTTATTAGCAATTGATTGGCGCGGCTCGGGATGAACATACACCAGCAATACATTTGATGCGTTTGACATCATTCCTCCTTACAAAACGTGTCAGAAACGGTTTTTTCCGTTACCATGCACGCATTGTGACCAACTGTTACGAACAACTTACTCTATATATTAATTTACATACTCTTAATAGACGATATTTATGATTGTTTTTTCTTCTTTGCAAATTCGCCGTGGTGTCAAAGTGTTACTGGACAATGCCAGTGCAACCATTAATCCAGGGCAAAAAATTGGTCTAGTCGGTAAAAATGGCTGTGGTAAAACCACATTACTTTCTTTATTGAAAGGTGAACTTCAGGCTGAAGCAGGTAATGTTACCTATCCTAGTACATGGTCAATGGCATGGGTTAACCAAGAAACCCCCGCACTTGATGTACCTGCTATTGATTATGTTATTGATGGTGACAGAGAATACCGCCAGTTAGAACAACGATTACAAAAAGCTAACGAAATAAACGATGGTCATGCTATTGCACTGATACACGGACAATTAGATGCCATTAATGCATGGACAATACAATCGAGAGCAGCGACCTTACTGAATGGTTTAGGGTTTAGCCAACAGCAACTTAGCGAACCTGTAAAATCATTTTCAGGTGGCTGGAGAATGCGTTTAAACTTAGCACAAGCGCTGATTTGTCGATCTGACCTACTACTTCTCGATGAGCCCACCAACCACTTAGATTTAGATGCTGTTATTTGGCTAGAAAAATGGCTAAAAAGCTACACTGGTACACTTATTTTAATTTCTCATGATCGTGATTTTCTTGATCCTATCGTAGATAAAATCTTGCATATTGAGCAAGAAAAAATCTTTGAATATTCAGGTAACTACTCTTCGTTTGAAATGCAACGAGCAACTAAACTCGCACAACAGCAAGCTTTGTTTGAAAATCAACAAGCCAAAATTGCACACTTACAGAGTTTTATCGATAGATTTAAAGCGAAAGCGACAAAAGCAAAACAGGCTCAAAGCCGTGTAAAAATGCTTGAACGCATGGAACGTGTTTCTCCTGCACATTCAGATAACCCATTTCAATTTAGTTTCCGCCAACCTGAAAGCTTACCCAATCCACTTTTATCAATGGAGAAGGTCTGTGCGGGTTATGGTGAAAAAGTTATTCTCAATGATATCAAACTCAATTTAGTTCCCGGCTCACGTATTGGATTATTAGGGCGTAATGGGGCAGGTAAATCGACGCTGATTAAATTACTTGCTGGCGAACTACAACCCTTACAAGGGAAATTAGCTCTTTCTAAAGGCATTAAACTTGGTTATTTTGCTCAACATCAATTAGAGTTTTTACGCGCTGATGAATCAGCACTGCAGCATTTAACCCGCTTAGCGCCCAAAGAAACTGAACAAAAATTACGTGATTACTTGGGGGGATTCGGTTTCCATGGCGATAAAGTCACCGATGCTTGTGGTCAATTTTCTGGCGGTGAAAAGGCACGCTTAGTTTTATCACTTTTAGTTTGGCAACGCCCTAACTTGCTATTAATGGATGAACCAACAAACCACCTTGATTTAGATATGCGTCAAGCACTGACTCAAGCTTTAATTAGCTTTGAAGGCGCAATTGTTGTTGTATCGCATGATAGGCATTTATTACGCTCTACCACTGATGATCTCTACCTTGTACATGATGGTCAAGTCGAGCCATTTGATGGTGATCTTGATGATTATCAACAATGGTTAGTTGATCAAAATCGTCAAGAAACACAGGCAAATAAAAGCCAACAAGATAACAACAATATCACGACGACTGCCAATTTAAGTGCTCAGGATAAAAAAGAGCAAAAACGCAAAGAAGCTGAATTTAGACAACAAACCCAGCCTTTACGCAAGAAACTTACCACATTAGAAAGCAAGATGGATAAATTAAGCCAAGAGCTTAGTGATATCGAAAGCGTTCTTTCTGATAGTGGTATTTATGATACAAGCCGTAAAAATGAGCTTTCTGATTGCTTAAGCCGACAAGGTGTTACGAAATCCGCCCTAGAAGAAGTGGAAATGGAGTGGATGGAATTACAAGAAACATTAGAAAAAATGACAAACGCATTTGAAGCCCAGTAATACAATGTCATTTCTTAAAAAAGGAACTATTTTTAAGTAAAATAGTTCCTTGCTTTTTTTCCTTCAATTCATTCTTAATATTTATACAATTCATTTCACTTACCGTATTGATATCATTTTACAATAGCATGATTTACACAAAACATAATCTCTCCCTACCTAGCAATAACCCAATAAAAATAACAATCTAACGTTTATTTTCTACCTATTTATATTAAGTAAGGGAAATAAATTCTTTCACGCTAAAGTTTTTAACATTTCAGCCGAATTAATCATTCTGCTAAGTGGACCTCCCACTTACCAACGAAAAGGCAAAGCTAATAGGTAGGGTTATGTTAAAACGAATTAAAATCTCTCAAGGTTTAATGTGTGTCCTGACTCTGTTTTGTATTATTCAGATTATTTCTGGAGTACAAAGCATTCACGATGCCTACCAAACTCAAAACACTCTTAAAAAAATTTCATACAGTTTCGATCAACTACGCACGATGGATAATACCTATGCGGAGTTGAATACATTACGTACTGATATTATTGCACAAGCATTTAGTTATATATCAAATCCTCAAGCTGAGGATACAAACATCACTACATTTATGCAGACCATGCCTGCCCGTAAAGCGCAAGTTGATGCATTGATGAATGAGTATGTTGAACTATCCGCGCAAACAGGTTTCGATCAGCAACGTATGGCTCAGATCAAACAGCTTTATCAAAAGAGCCGAGCTGATCTTGATTTACTGGCACAGTATTTAAGTGAACGTAACACTAACGCGATTCGTTTAATTTTAAAAAGTCCGGCAAACACTAACTTCACGAATTCATTGTATGAAGCTACCGACTTTATTACGGATGAAGTTGTTAACCCTTCAGTGATTGAAGCAGAAGATAACTACCATAGCATGTTGTGGATAGCATCACTCTTTATGGGTATCTTCCTCCTCTTTACCACCCTGGTTCTTATTTGGATCCGCAAATACATTATTGTACGCATTAACCAAATGATCACCTATCAAGACGCCATTGCTAAAGGTGATTTAGTCAGTCGCATTGATAGCGATGTATCAGGTAAGACTGAAATCGATCAGCTTATGCTCGGCTTACAGCAAATGCGTGCGCAATTAAAAGAGATGGTAAGCTCTATTCGGAATACGAGTGCAACTATTTACACTGGCGTACAAGAAATTGCAGCGGGTAATAATGACTTATCAAGCCGAACTGAAGAGCAAGCGAGCGCATTAGAAGAAACGGCATCCAGCATGGAGCAGATGACCGCAACTATTCGTAATAACACGGAAAGCGCCCGTGAAGTGACAGAGCTGGTTATGAGTACTGCTGATATTGCCGTTCAAGGTGGTGAGCATAGTAATAAGATGGTAATGACAATGACCGATATTGCCGATCGCTCACAAAAGATTGGTGAAATCACCGCGGTTATTGATGACATTGCTTTCCAAACCAATATATTAGCGCTTAATGCTGCCGTTGAAGCCGCCAGAGCTGGCGAACAAGGTCGTGGTTTCTCAGTGGTAGCCAGTGAAGTTCGTAATTTAGCACAGCGTAGCGCAGAAGCGGCAAAAGAGATCAAAGAGCTTATTGAATCGACAATATTACGTGTTAAACAAGGTAATGATCTCGTCGAACAAGTTAGTTTATCAATGGGTGAGATTGTGACATCTGTGAATCATGTTTCAGGTTCGATGAAAGAAATTTTATCTGCATCGGAAGAGCAAACGCGAGGAATTGCACAAATTAGCCTTGCTGTTAACGAGATGGATAAAGCAACTCAACAAAATGCGGCGATGGTTGAACAATCAACAGCGGCTTCTGCCACATTAAGTGAACAAGCAAGTATGTTGGATACTATTGTGAATACATTTAAAGTTGAAGATGAAAAAACCGCCCCCGTTCAAACTAAATTACCTGTATTTTCAGCTAAATCACAAGACACTGAAACAATAAAAACACCAACAATCAAAACTAATCATCATGAAACAGACGACAATTGGGAAAGTTTCTAACGATATCTCTCACACAACGTCCTGTGAAAGCTTGGTGTAGAAAATAGCCCAAAACAATATAATAAAACCTCTACCTACACGACTCCCAGTCATTTTTTCTGGGAGTATTTCTTTTCCTTCACACATAAACACAAAAAAAGATCGTTTTTTATACGAAATAATAATATTTTTTAAGAAATATTAAGAACATTTATGAAAGC
>NZ_MIIZ01001054.1:0-30749 GCF_001743005.1 Shigella sp. FC1967
TAATCATTATTTTCTTTCTGGTAAAGGTGATACATAATCACAAAAATACAGTATAATCACTCTGTTCAGACTATGTATATTGGAAATAGCAACGGTGAAACCTCATCTTAAACATTCATTAACAATAAAACAGATGGCCGCTGTTGCGGGCGTTACGTTGGTGACTATTGCTATTTTTATCAGTATTCAGCTTGTTTATTTAATAGATCAACGGCGTGAAGATTATCAAAATCAGCTTTTTAATGCCGGTGTAAGTATCCAGCAACCACTTGCTGATGCATTGTTACGATCAGATTTGAACGATGCTAAACAACAAATCGTTGCACTAAAAGCAACAGGCATTTTAGGTAAAGCGATTGTTATGCAACCTGAAAATGTGCAAGTGATGAATTTAGACTTTGCACCTAAAAAAGAAGTCTCTGAATTCTCAAGCTGGCTTTTTGGTATCCCCGTTGAAGCTGTTATTCCTTTACAGCCATTAGGTATTACTTCAACAGATGATAAGTCCTATAGTGGTCATCTCATTTTACAGGCAGATACAAATCGTTTTTATCGTTTTGCCAGTAATACTGTTGCATTGATGCTAACAACATATCTGCTGATGGGGCTTATTCTGACGGTTGCTATTAGTTGGTGTATTAACCGTATTGTTGTAAAACCTTTACGCCAAATCGCCGTGACCCTCAACAAAGATAACAAAGTTTCAGCGTTATCTTGTCCCAAATCACATTGTGATGACGAGATTGGTTTGCTGGTTAAAGGATATAATCATCAAAAATCTGAGCAAAAATTGCCAAAGGTCTGAACCTTCTTACACCATAATGAGTCTAATCACCATAGTGATTTCATTTCATGTTTCTGTGGTGATAAAGAATGATAATACAAAAGATAGACATCCGACATCAAACATGTCTTTTGGCACTTATTGTTAAACCTCATAAGTGGTTTAATACCAAGGATTAATACAACAGAGGTTCACATGCAGGGTGTAATGACACGAATTTTATTGGGAAGCGTTATGTTCGGCGCTGTTGTTTGCCAAGTTCAAGCAGAGGCTTTACAGCCTGATCCAGCTTGGCAAGAAGGGCGACTAGCAAATGGCTTTCAGTGGCAAATTTTACAAACACCGCAACGCCCAAATGATAGAATACAGATCCGTTTATTAGTCAATACGGGTTCTTTATCAGAAAAAAGCAGTGAAACGGGTTTTTCATCCTTGGTGTCCAAACTTAATGTTTTGGAAAATACAGGTTTAACGCCAGAGAAACGTGATAACTTATGGAAAAATGCGTTAGATCCTGATTATCCGTTGCCTCCAATGATCGTTTCATACGATTTTACTGTTTATAATCTAAGTTTACCGAATAATCAGCCTGAGCTGTTAAAGGATGCTTTTGCATTATTAGCGGGTATTGCTAAACCTGCACAATATACTGAAGATGCGGTTCGTAACGCAGTTCAATCACCACTTCCCGTTGCAACGTTTCCCCTTAATATTGAAGATCCTATCTGGCGCTCACGTCTTGAAGGGTCTAATTTAAAAGGCCACAATCCGGGCAAACCGGTTAATCAATCTGTCAATACGAAAGAGCTGTCAGATTACCAACAGCGTTGGTATACCCCAGATATGATGACTCTCTATGTTGCAGGTAATGTTGATAATCGAGTATTGACTGAAAGTATTAATCAGGCCTTTTCTCCTCTATCAGGAAAGCGTGTAACCCCCGTTCCAGTACCTGTTCTTGCCGATATGAAACCTGAAACGTTATATGTGCAAGAGCCTATGCGTGCAAAGGATCAAATTGCTTTAATTTGGGATTTAGACTGGTCGCCAGTAAAAGATTCGGACACGTTAAATAAATATTGGTTAAGTGATTTAGCTCGTGAAGTGATTTTTGTGCATTTAGGTCGTAGCCTTGAACAGCGTAAGGAAAACGACAGTACGCAAATTAACATTGATTGCCGAGTACAATATCAGCGTGCAAGTTGTTCTTTAAATCTTGATACTGCCACAGCGCATATTCCTGCATTAGCATCATGGGTAGGAGAAGAATTGGGGCGCTTGCGTAACCAAGGTATTAGTGATGAGTTATACCAAGAGCTACAACAAGAGAAACAACTTCAATTAACTCAATTGTTTGCTCGTTATGCGAAAACCAGTACGGCTATTTTAATTAATCAGCGTTTGTTATCACAACAAAGTAATATTATTGATATTCCACCTGAACAATATCAGCGCTTACGCCAAGCCTTTTTAGCGGGTTTAACAAAAGAGACATTAAATCAGGAGCTTTCAAGAGTTTTATCTGAAGATATTACTTTTGTATTAACGCAAAGTGGTGAAACGCCAACGGTAAATCTAGGTGAATTACGAATTCAATTTGAAAAGCAAGTTCATCCTGAAATGACAAATACACCTGCACCGGTTGCAACTAATGCTACACCAAATAAAGCGATTGAAGCGCCTGCTGCAACAACTCCAGCACCAACGAAGAAATTGTAATAAATCAGGGATAGGCTGATATTGAAAATATATCAGCCATAAGATAAACAAAAAGCCAAAAGTGTGATTGATACGTTTTTGGCTTTTTATTTTTTGATTTTAAAGGCGTTTAAACGCTTCTTTAATAATGGCTATCAAATCTTCACGATGATTTCTTTGGGTTGTAAAACCGGCAATAGCAATCTGTTTTTCAGGTAAATAATAAGCGACTGAGCCCCAATAACCAAGATGGTAGTAAAGTGTGCCTAAGCTAGTTTCTTCCGCCATTAAGCCTAAACGATAATTTTCCGCACCGGTATGTGAGCCTTGCCATTTCATCTCTTTTAAGGTCGATGGATGTAAGTAAACTCTATCTTCGAACAAATCTGCAGTAAATTTAGCTAACTCAAGGGTGGTCATCACAAGCCCACCACCGCCAAAAGCATCCATTGAAGCATCTATATGAGTCCCTTCATGCTCACCTGTAAACTGTCTAGCTCGCGCTTTAAAATGCTTAGGTTGTTGTTCTAAACCTTCCCACCACGTTTGTGGTAAATCTAAGTTTTGAAAATGCAATAAATCACGCACGGCGGTGGCCATATTTTTTTTCATAAACTGAGAAAGGATATCACCTAACAAAATGTATCCTGTATCTGAATAAATGAAGCGTTTTCCCGCAGGGATAATGGGAAAGCCTTGTTGAGCATAGCGCGCTATTTGCTCTTCTCGTGTCCATTTATGAGTGGGATCTTTAATCACCTCTTCGAGGTAAGCTTCATTGGCATGATCGAATAAGCCACTGCTATGACTTAATAAATGGCGTAGCGTAATGGTTTTAAGATCATACCCTAGCTCTAATAATGTCTGTTGATAGTTAGCACTTAAATATTTAGTTATATCATCATCAAGGGATAGGGCATCTTGTTCCCATAAACGTAAAAAAGCAGCTGCGAGAAAAGTTTTTGTATTACTCGCGATTCGAAAAGGTGTATCTACAGTTAATTTTTTCTGGATACTTTCGTCAGCAAATCCATGTGCCATACCAAAAGGGTACTGAATACCTGCACCTGTAATATAAATAGCACTTGCTGAAGGTAAGGCATGAAAAGCATCAGTCATTGATTGAACCATAGTTACTTCCTTATCTGTCAGGATAATAAATCAGTAAAAAGGGTGTACTTGGCACCCTTTATTTTTATTGCAGAAATGCTTTATTTACTTTTTGTTGCTGCTCGTAACTCGGTGACTGTTTTACCACCTATTCCCCAGTTATCTGTTTCAACTTCATCGATGACCACAACGGTCGTTGCTGGGTTTTTGCCTAATACATCAACTAAAAGTTGTGTTGCTCCCGCAATGAGTTGTTCTTTTTGTTCTGCGGTTGCACCTTCGCGTGTAATTTTAATATTAACGTATGGCATTTTTTTTTCCTTATTACGTTATTTATAGGAGGTTAATGCAGGGAATTAACCATGTTGTTTTATCATAAAGTTAAGATGTTGATTGCGTTTCATTCAACTGTTCTTTGCGCATATTTGGACCATCGGTGGCTATCCACGCGGCACAAAAGAGCGTTAATCGGGCAAAAAAGTAGAAGAAAGCCATTAAGCCTATCACTGAACCAAATGCGGCACCTGAAGGTGAGCTTGCGATTTTAGGTAGCATCCATGTCATGACGGATTTTAATATTTCAAAACCAATGGCCGCGATAAGTGTGCCTTTAATAAGCGAAATTCGTTTGGGTTGATGGCGAGGAAGGATCCACAATATCCATAAAAAGAGTAAGTAATTTGCAGTAATGGAAATCGTTAAGCCGATGATCGTCCAAGCTGGTGTTAGCCATTCAATGCCATCTAATCCCAATGTATGAACAATCATTCGTTGGGCTGAACCTGCCACAGAAGTGAGTGTAATAGTGACAATTAACGCAAAAAGTAAGCCAATTAGCGCTAAAAAGTCACGAAAGTAGCGAAAATAGATTTTCTCTTGCTCTTCTTTGTTTCTTTCCCAAACGGGGCGAGATTGCGCCAGGATGGCTTGGCGTAAATTACCCACCCAGTTAACACCAGAATAAAGTGCAATTGCTAAACCGGTTAAACCCACGGTAGTACGCTGGCGAACTGCAGTATCAATACTTTGTTGAACCGTGGATGCCAGCGTTGGATCGTCAATGCTATTTGCGACACCTGTAATTAATTTAGCGAGTAAATCTGGGTTTGAGGCTAAAACAAAACCTGCACAGGCAAAGGAAAGCATTAATACAGGAATTAATGATAAAAATGAAAAATAGGTAATAGCGGCACCAAACTGATTTCCCATTCTGTCAGTAAAGCGTTCGGCAGTGCGAATAAGATGTGCAATAAAAGGGATGTGAGTAATAAAGTTACTGATTTTTATCCCAATACCGATGGCCTTCTTTCCGCCATGGATCCCTTTTTCCAGCCCTTTTTTGAGTGGCTGAGTCAGTTGAGTTTTTTCGTTTTCTGTTTTGGGTTGCTGCTCTTCTGACATATGTCCTCTTTAATTAGATCTGTCCATTTTTTAATAACTGAGTGTCACTACTATAGTTCTCACTCAAAAATATCATAGCTTAATTTCTATTATACACCTTATGCTTATTGTAATTAGCCACTGATTTAGGATATGTATTTGTTTGTTATAGCTTAAGTGTAGATGATGCCCTATCAAAAGGTGTAGATAATCTTGTGCTTAATAAAAGGATAAAAAAAACCAATACCGTAATTATGAAATTAAGTTTAGTTTACTAAGAGAATGGCTACTCACTTATTATTTTATTCTGTATTTCACAGTCAAATAAGGAGTAGACATTAATTACTGATGATAACTACTTTGTCAGTAGGTTTAATTCTTCTTCAATTGCTTTTAAATCAGCTTTTTCTTCAGCTAGCTTTCTTTCTTGTTTAGCTATTTTAGCTGCATCACCCTTAAGTTGTGCTTCTTTTAATTCCAGTTCACGCTTTTCAACATCGAGTTGTTTTTCACGTAATTCAAGGCGCGTATTTTCAACCACTTTTTCAGGAGTGCAATAGCGTTCAACATTTTGTAATGCTCGCTCCAAGCCTTGGATACGATATTGATTACCATGTGCTTTTGCATATTCCATTTGTTTTTGGATATTCTGTTTTTTTATCTCACAGCCATTGGTTGAACTATTGGCATAAGCATTACTCGCAAGTAAGCTTAAGGTTATGACAGTAAAAAGTAATTTTTTCATCTTTTTTATCCTATTTAAACTTAAGTGAAATATAAACTTATCATAACGGTTGAATACTAAGACACAACGTTTCTTTCGCTTTCAATGAAGAAGTTCGGCTTTTTCTGATACACTGAGTTTAATCACTATTTCAGAGTAAATTAATTACTAAGCTATACTTATTTCTAACGGAAGATAAAGAATGCTGAGCTATCGCCATAGTTTTCATGCTGGCAACCACGCCGATGTTTTAAAACATATTGTTCAAACACTCATCATTGAGTCTTTAAAAGAGAAAGAGAAACCTTTTCTTTATCTTGATACTCATGCTGGCGCTGGACGGTATCAATTAACCAATGCTCATGCGACTCGCACTGGCGAATACTTAGAAGGGATCGCTCGCTTATGGCAGCAAGAAGAAGTGCCTGAGCTTATTTTGCCTTACCTTGAAGCGGTTGGGGAATTAAACGCAAATGGGGAACTGCGTTATTATCCAGGATCGCCGCTATTAGCGGGAAAATTACTAAGAGAACACGATTCTCTAGCGTTAACAGAATTACATCCAACGGATTTTCCTTTATTACGTACCGAATTCTCTCGTGATAAGCGAGCGCGAGTTGCTCGTGAAGATGGTTTTGGCCAATTAAAAGCTAAGTTACCTCCACCAAGTCGCCGTGGATTCGCATTAATTGATCCACCTTATGAACTTAAACAAGACTATTCTGCGGTTGTGAAAGGTGTTGTTGAAGGCCATAAACGCTTTGCCACTGGAACTTATGCGATTTGGTATCCCGTCGTTCATCGCCAGCAAATCAAGCGTATGTTAAAAGAGCTTGAAGCAACAGGGATCCGTAAGATTTTACAAATTGAATTAGCAGTAAAACCGGATAGTGATCAACTAGGGATGACGGCATCAGGCATGATTGTGATTAATCCGCCTTGGAAATTAGAATCACAAATGAAATCAATACTCCCTTGGTTACATAAAATCTTAGTTCCTGAGGGGATTGGGCATACATTAGTGGAGTGGGTTGTACCAGAATAAGCCTCTTTATTATTGTTTTTGCCTATTACTGTAAAAGCTAAAATCTGACGTGCTATGTTTTAAACTTTGTCATAATAGATTTCATGACATGAAAGACTTAGCCTGTGAGTTACCTATTTTTCTACAGATAAATGGATCAGAGAAATGATGAGCAAACATTACGATTATATCGCCATCGGTGGCGGTAGTGGTGGTATCGCATCAATTAATAGAGCTGCAATGTATGGACAAAAATGTGCATTAATTGAAGCGAAAGCATTAGGCGGCACTTGTGTTAACGTGGGTTGTGTACCTAAGAAAGTGATGTGGCATGCAGCGCAAATTGCTGAAGCTATTCATCAATATGGTCCTGATTATGGTTTTAATACCACAGTGAACCGTTTTGATTGGGATACCCTCATCAGTAGCCGTTCTGCTTATATTGACCGTATTCATCAATCTTATGACCGTGTCTTAGGTAATAACAAAGTTGATGTTATCCAAGGGTTTGCTCGTTTTGTTGATGCCAACACTATTGAAGTTAATGGTGAAAAGATCACGGCTGATAATATTCTGATTGCAACAGGAGGTCGTCCTGTTCAACCGAATATTCCAGGTGCTGAGTATGGTATTAATTCTGATGGTTTCTTTGAGTTAACTGCTTTACCCAAACGTGTTGCTGTTGTTGGTGCGGGTTATATTGCGGTTGAACTTGCGGGTGTGTTAAATGCGTTAGGTAGCGAAACACATCTATTTGTACGTAAACATGCACCACTGCGTAATTTTGACCCATTAATCGTCGAAACACTGTTAGAAGTGATGGAAACGGAAGGGCCTAAGTTACATACACACGCTATTCCTAAAGCCGTGATAAAGAATGCAGATGGAAGTTTAACGCTACAACTGGAAAACGGCACAGAGCAAACAGTTGATACCTTAATCTGGGCAATTGGCCGTGAGCCTGCAACGGATAACTTGAATCTGTCGGTAACGGGTGTTGAGTTAAATGAAAAAGGCTATATCAAAGTCGATAAATTCCAAAATACCAATGTAAAAGGCATTTATGCTGTTGGCGATAATACAGGGGCGGTTGAATTAACGCCTGTTGCTGTTGCCGCAGGGCGTCGTTTATCAGAGCGCTTATTTAACAATAAACCGAACGAACACTTAGACTATTCTAATATTCCAACGGTTGTATTTAGCCATCCTGCTATTGGTACTGTTGGTCTAACTGAGCCTCAAGCGATTGAGCAATATGGTGCAGACCAAGTGAAAGTGTACAAATCGTCTTTCACTGCAATGTATAGTGCGGTGACTCGTCATCGTCAACCATGCCGTATGAAGCTGGTTTGTGTTGGTGCAGACGAAAAAATTGTTGGCATTCATGGTATTGGTTTTGGTATGGATGAAATGCTACAAGGTTTTGCCGTTGCACTGAAAATGGGCGCAACGAAAAAAAGACTTTGATGATACGGTGGCAATTCACCCAACAGCAGCAGAAGAATTTGTGACGATGAGATAAGCCATTACCATTTATATTGTGTAAGCTTATTTTTATTATTACGTGGAAAGCTAGAGTTAACCCTCTGGCTTTTTTATTGAGAATTTGTCTTTATTTCAGTTTTATGTCGCCCTCAAATATCCTCTTTTCTACCTATTTTCCAAAAAGCATATTTATCTACTTATTGACCCAAAAACCAGCCACTCAATGAAATGACTTATTTTTTAAAAATAAAGTTATCTCATAGTCAACATTCATTTTTTTATTTATGTAATTGTGCGATAGGTTTGCTTATTTTGTAAACAAATCTTGACATATTTACATGCTTATTTGTATCAAAATGTTAATTAAATGCATGATTACACTTTCCATTAACAACTTTAATTTTGTAGATAATTCTCTTATTTATCATTGCATAACAATAATTAACTCAATAAATGATTATCTGTAACTGACGGTTTTTTTATGAGAAAAAGTAATTATAGTAACCATATAGTATCTATGGATATTGTTGCTTAGTGAAATGCTTAACAAATAATTATAATTATTAACAATATAATGAACTATGGTAATATCCACTTTTAAAGATACAAACTAATAACATTATAAATATAAATGGTAAATCCATTACTGAGGTAGAAGATGAAAATTTCAAGGAGAAAGCTGCTTTTAGGTGTTGGTGCTGCGGGTGTTTTAGCCGGTGGTGCTGCATTAGTTCCGATGGTTCGTCGTGATGGCAAATTCGTTGAAGCTAAATCTAGAGTATCGTTTGTCGAAGGTACAGAGGGTGCTCTGCCTAAAGAGTCTGATGCAGTGATTATTGGTGGTGGTATTCAAGGTATTATGACCGCTATCAACCTTGCAGAACGTGGCATGAGTGTCACTATTTTAGAAAAAGGCGAGATTGGTGGTGAACAATCTGGCCGTGCATACAGCCAAATTATTAGTTATCAAACATCACCCGAAATTTTCCCATTACACCATTACGGGAAAATCTTATGGCGTGGAATGAACGAGAAAATTGGTGCTGATACCAGTTATCGTACACAAGGTCGTGTAGAAGCCCTTGCAGATGAAAAAGCATTTGATAAAGCTCAAGCATGGATCAAAACAGCAAAAGAAACGGCAGGATTTGATACACCACTAAATACTCGCATTATTAAAGGTGAAGAGTTATCAAATCGTCTTGTTGGTGCTCAAACACCATGGACGGTTGCCGCTTTTGAAGAAGACTCAGGTTCTGTTGATCCTGAAACAGGGACACCAGCATTAGCACGCTATGCTAAACAGATTGGCGTGAAAATCTATACCAACTGCGCGGTAAGAGGCATTGAAACTGCGGGTGGTAAAATTTCTGATGTTGTAACAGAAAAAGGCGCAATTAGAACATCTCACGTTGTTCTTGCTGGTGGTATTTGGTCACGTTTATTTATGGGGAACATGGGCATTGATATTCCAACGCTGAATGTTTACTTATCACAACAACGTGTATCCGGTGTTCCAGGCGCACCTCGTGGTAACGTGCATTTACCAAATGGTATTCACTTCCGTGAACAAGCCGATGGAACTTATGCTGTCGCGCCACGTATTTTCACCAGTTCTATCGTGAAAGATAGCTTCTTGTTAGGGCCTAAGTTCATGCACCTATTAGGTGGTGGTGAGCTGCCATTAGAATTTTCTATTGGTGAAGACTTATTTAATTCATTCAAGATGGCAACATCTTGGAAATTAGATGAAAAAACACCGTTTGAACAATATCGCATTGCAACAGCAACACAAAATACTGAGCACTTAGATGCTGTATTCCAAAGAATGAAAGCAGAATTCCCAGTATTTGAAAAATCACAAGTTGTAGAACGTTGGGGGGCTGTTGTTAGCCCAACATTTGATGAATTGCCAATTATTTCTGAGGTCAAAGAGTACCCTGGTCTGGTTATCAATACAGCAACAGTATGGGGTATGACTGAAGGTCCTGCCGCAGGTGAAGTGACTGCGGATATTGTTACGGGCAAAAAACCCGTTATTGATCCAACACCATTTAGTATGGATCGTTTTAAGAAATAAGTAACCCCTTGTTTTACTGTAAATTAAACATGTTAAGGAGTTTTCATGCGCTATAAAAGTTTACTTGTTGCTCTACCTTTTATTTTTGGTGTAGCAAGTGCGAATGCGGAGGGTGTTGTGCACCATAAATTAAACGGTATGCCTATTTCAGAATCTGTTGAAGTGAGTGCAGGTAACAACCTTGTTTTCTTAAGCGGTAAAGTTCCTGCTAAGAAATCAGCAGATGCGCCAGAAGGTGTATTAGCGTCTTATGGTAATACTGAAGAACAAACTATCAGTGTATTAGAGCAAATCAAAACTCACTTGAATGAACTTGGCTTAGACATGAAAGACGTTGTTAAAATGCAAGTCTTCTTAGTTGGCGGTGAAGAAACTAAAGGTGAGATGGACTTTAAAGGCTTTATGGATGGCTATTCTAAGTACTTTGATGCTTCTAAAACTGAACAATTGCCAGCGCGTTCAACTTTCCAAATCGCTAAACTGGCAAATCCAGCATGGCGTGTAGAAATTGAAGTTATCGCTGTTCGTCCTGCAAAATAAAGACGGTAGCTTTTATTTCGTTTTGAAGTAAAACATAATCAATTAAAACGCCAAAGAGGGCTAACTTTCTTTGGCGTTTTTTATCACAAAACGGCTATAAGAACTGAATCAACCATTAACTGCTTTCACCTTGAATAAACGTCACTGGAATAACAGAGACATTATCTGTTATTTCTTTATTCTCAATTAATGCACTAATTACTTCTACGCTTTTTTTCAGCTAGTTTTTCAAAGGGCTGTTCAATACAGGTTAATTGCCGCAGTGTTTGATTTAACCAGGGGCTGCCATCGTAAGCGACAATTTTTAGTTGTTCTGGAATGACGATATTTCGCCTTGTTGCTTCATTAAATAATGCTATGGCGGGAATATCCGCAGCAAAAATAGCATCGATATCTGAATGCAAAGAAAGTGTTTTTTTGGCAAACGATTGAAAATAATCTTTTTCTTCTTTTTTCCAATTTACTTTGCAAGGAATAGGTTTAATACCAGCCTGAATAAGCGTTTCTTTAAAAGCTAAACAGCTTTGATATGAAGGAGTTGATGATAAATAACTTGAATTATCTTCAATATAGAGAATGTTTTGGCAACCTTTTTGAATAAGGTGTTCTGCGGCTAATCGACCACCAGTATGGTGATCAGAGCAAACTAATGGAATATCATGAAGATGACGATCTAGTGTTACCACGGGTCTTTGAATATGCTGATATTCACTATCATCCAATAGCAGATATTCTGCAATAATACCGTCGATCTGACCTCGTTTAAGCATATCAAAAAATATACGTTCACGTACTTTGCTATTTTGTGTTGCACATAACATCATGCTATAGCCATTTTCAGCGAGCTTATTTTCAATAAAACGTGTCACAGTCGCAAAATAAGGATATTCAAGGCTATTAATAATGACACCAACAACCGCGCTTTTTTGTTGATATAAATTTCTTAGCCAAGTATCAGGAATATAGTCTAATTCCTCTACCGCTTTTTTTATTTTTTCTCGCGCAGCTTGAGATACATAACCACTATTATTTAATGCCCTAGAAACAGTGCTTGCTGCGACATTTGCTTTTTTTGCGACATCCCGGATCCCCGCCATTGAATATGCTGTTGCTCCTTTCAATTAGTTGATGACCTAATATATCTTAATATGATTATGAGAAACCCATCTTTATTGAGGTAATTGTGTTTTTTTTAATATGAGCTATTTCACATTTTAGTATGTTAATTACCTTACCCTCTCTTTTAGTGCTTATAGTATTCTATATTAATTATGGAACAGTTCCATATATACGAATTACCTTGGTGAGGTGAATATGTCTAGTACTTGGTGGAAAGAAGCGGTGGTCTATCAAATTTATCCCAAGAGTTATTATGATAGTAATGGGGGACGGTGTTGGGGGATTTTAGCTGGGGATCACCGAAAAAATTAGATTATATCCAGTCACTTGGTACAAATGTTATTTGGTTATGTCCCATATTTAAATCGCCAATGAAAGACAATGGTTATGATATTGCTGATTATTCTGTGGTTGATCCTATTTTTGGCGATAATAACGCGTTGGATACCCTTATTAGCGAAGCTAAAAAGCGTGATATAAAAATTCTACTCGATTTAGTTTTAAATCACTCTTCTAATGAGCATCCTTGGTTTAAAGCAGCAATTGAAGATCCTAGTAGCCCATATGCCGATTATTATATTTTTAAACAATGGGATAAATCGACTCCCCCTAATAATTTACGCACTTATTTTGATTGCTCGGTTTGGAGCCGTGTTGGAAAAACTAATCGTTGGTATTTTAATTCATTTGGCCCTGAACAGCCGGATTTAAATTGGGAAAACCCACAATTACGTAAAGATATTATCAATATGATTAATGTCTGGATCAAAAAAAGGTGTTGCAGGATTTCGCATTGATGCGATTGGTAATTTAAAAAAAATCCCCTGAAGCCTTATCTGAATATCAATTTGAGCCTGACAAAGACGATGGTTCTGCATCTTTAGTACCTTGGGTTTTAAATCAACCGGGTATTGATAAGTTCTTAACTGAATTAGCCGAGAATACTTTTAAGCCTGCAAATAGTATGACGGTTGCAGAAATTGATGTGCCTGAAAAAGATTTGTGTGCTTATGTTGGTGAAAATGGTTATTTCTCCATGGTATTTGATTTTAGTATCGCTGACTTAGATATTCGCAATGAAAAGCCATTCACCCTTAATCCAATCACAGGTGAAAGATTAAAACCTGTATTTATTAAAAGCCAACTAGATACTCAACGAGTTGGTTGGGGAGCACCTTATTTAGAAAATCATGATCAACCTCGTTCATTAAATAAATTTCTCCCTAAAGGTGGTATTAATCCAACTAGTGCCAAAATGTTAGCGACATTTTTATTAACTCAACGAGGAACACCTTTTATTTATCAAGGACAAGAAATCGGTATGACAAATTGTCCTATGACATTAGAGGAACATGATGATTTACATGTCTTTAAATTATATGAATGGGGGCATAAATTAGGTTATAGCGATAAGCAAATAATGGAATATTTTAATGATCGTAGCCGTGATAACTCAAGAACACCTTTCCAATGGAATACTGAAATAAATGGTGGTTTTAGTACAGGTAAACCATGGTTAAAAAGTGAATCCTAACTATGTTGATATTAATGCACAGAAAGAAACGCAAGATAAGCATTCTCTGTTCGCTTATTACCAACAATTAATTGCATTAAGACGACATTCAGAGATCAGCGATATTTTGATTTATGGTGAGTTTTTGCCATTAAATTCACCAGAAAAATGTGATTGCTTTTAAACGTATTTATGAAGATAACTCAATCAATATTTACTGTAATTTCAGTGGTGAAGAAAAAGCACTAACCATAAAAGCGAAAGATATTTATTTGCATAACAGCCCAATAGTGGAAAATGCACAAGGCGAGCTTATCCTTCAGCCTTATCAAGCAATTATTTTTGCTTAATTTATTTTATCTAATTAAAAATAGAGCGCCTTTATAAGGCGCTCTATGACTTATAATTTTTTATTTCGTCTGCTTCAGCCAATCTGCAATAAATTCAGCAATAGCTTCAGGTGCGTTGATATCTAGTAGTGGAAAATCTACGCTTAAATCACAATCACTGGCAACGGCAATAACGTGCTCATCAAGTAAATCATTAAAATTACGCTCATTGATATGACGATAAAGTGCAATTTTAGGAATGGTTTCGCTTTTAAATCCTTCGACTAAGATTAAATCTAGCTTATCTGCATCAAAACGAGATGCGAGATAATACAAATCTAATTCTGGGAGTTCTGGCGTTTCTGTCATTAATGCCCAACGTTGTTGGCTTGCGACTAATGTCTGGTCTGCACCTGCTTTTCTAAGCTCGTAGCTATCTTTTCCGGGCTTATCCACATCCATATCATGGTGAGTGTGTTTGATCATACCTACGCGAATTTCTCTTTTGCGTAATTGTGGAATAAGTTGTTTCAGTAGTGTCGTTTTACCGGTTCCACTCCATGCTGTGATCCCTAAAAGGGGTAAATCTGCTTGTGCCATGTTTTTTATTCCTATTTTTTTAATTTGTTGGCTTTTTCAATGTCGTCAGGCGTATTCAAATTAATAAAAGCACTCGCTTGATCGGCGAATAAAACAGGGTGCGCATTTATCTGTTTCATAAACAGCATTAATTTTCGATCACCTTGCGCTAAATATGCTTCTAGCATAGGAATAATACGACGATTTAGCAGTGCTAAGGTAGGATGTTCTCTTTCACCATCATCAACATAAACGGCTAACGCTTCACCTTTTTGCTCATAGAGTTTTTCAACTAAATTAAGAGGAAAATAGGGAACATCGCAAGGTACAAAAACAACCCAAGGTGTTGAGGCTTGCTTTAATAACGTGAGCATGCCAGCTAAAGGCCCAGAAAATCCTTCTATTTCATCTGTAATAACCGGATATTGGCTTTGGCGATATTGTTCTAAATTTCGGTTAGCACTAATCAGTATACTATCAACTTGAGGTGCTAATTTTTGGGCAATATGGCGGTATAAAGGCTGTCCATGTAAAATTTGAAGCCCTTTATCTGCCCCTCCCATTCGTGTCGCTTGGCCACCTGCAAGTATACCACCTGTAATATTCTTCATTTTCATATTCAATATTTGTGAATAAATTGGCTAAAATTTCCGAACGATTTTTATCAAGGAAAGACGATATACTAAATAAAAAATATCGACTTAATGAGATTTCATGTAAAGCAACAGCAATTTTTATCAAAAAAGCGTAATCTTTACGCATATTGACAGAGGTTTCCTTTTTCTATCGGATAATAATTGGTACTTTGTTGTTGTCATTAATAATAAGGATTTTTTGTATGAAATGTCACCGTCTTAATGAAGTTATGGAATTATTGCACCCAGTTTGGGAAGAAAATTCTGATTTAAACTTAATTCAATTATTGCAGAAACTGGCTGATGAAGCGGGTTTTAAAGGTCAATTATCTGATCTGACTGATGATATTTTGATTTACCATCTAAAAATGCGCGGCTCAGCGCCGACAGATGTGATACCAGGACTGAAAAAAGATTACGAAGAAGATTTTAAAACCGCTATTTTACGTGCTCGTGGTGTAATTAAAGATTAAATTCAGGATAGAAAATGGAAATGTCTGCCTCATTTAATTTTCAGGGACTTTCACCTGATAACATTTGGGACGCGTTAGTTAAAATCGGTTTTTATCCTGAGTCAGGGTTAATAGAGCTAAACAGCTATGAAAATCGTGTTTTTCAATTTGTAGATGAACATCGACAACGTTATGTGGTGAAATTTTATCGTCCTCAACGCTGGTCGTATGAACAAATAAAAGAAGAACATGAATTTGTTTTAGCATTAAAGGAAGCCGAGGTATCCGTTGCGGCTCCTTTAATGATTAATAGTGAGACAGTCCACTTTTCTGATGATGGGTTTTATTTTGCAATATTTCCCAGCATAGGGGGAAGAGCATATGAAACGGATAATTTATTTCATCTAGAAGAAGTTGGACGCACATTAGGGCGCATTCATCAAATAGGTAGAAAGAAGAGTTATGAGTATCGTCCAACCCTTTCTATTGCAGAATATCTGAGAGCGCCAAAATTAGCATTTGAAAGTAGTGCATTAATTCCTAATAACCTCAAACCTCAGTTTATAGAGGTTATAGATAAACTTATTCATGATGTGCGTCCTAGAATAGAGGACTCTGCATGGCAAATGTTACGGCTACATGGTGATTGCCATCCTGGTAATATATTGTGGCGTGATGACGTGGTGATGGTTGATTTTGATGATTCCCGAATGGGACCTGCGGTACAAGACTTTTGGATGTTATTAAACGGCTCGCGGCAAGAGCAAGTTATACAAATGGATACAATCCTTGAGTCTTATAATGAATATCAAGATTTTGATTTACGTGAGTTGTCATTAATTGAGCCACTAAGAGCAATGAGAATGGTGCATTATCTCGCGTGGGTATTAAAACGCTGGAATGATCCTGCTTTTCCTCGTGCCTTTATTTGGTTTCAAGATCAAGATTTTTGGTTTAAACAATTAGCCTTATTCAAGGGGCAAGTGGAGCAATTAAATGAGCCTCCTTCACAACTTAGCCCAATGTATTAATTCTTAGGAGACGATGAGAAATGAAAAAAATTTGGCTGGCGTTAGCAAGTATGGTGTTAGCATTCAGTGTTTCTGCTGCTGATATTTCTGAAGGAAAACAGTACACGAATCTTTCCAAACCTATTACAGCATCGCCTGATGTTGTTGAGTTTTTCTCTTTTTATTGCCCACATTGTTATCAATTTTCTGAAGTATATAAAGTCAATAGCACTGTTGAAAAGAATGCGCCAGAAAACACCAATGTTGTCCGTTATCACGTTGATTTCTTAGGACCTTTAGGTAAAGATCTGACACGTTCTTGGGCTGTGGCTATGGCTTTAGGCGTTGAAGATCAAGTTGCTCCCGTTTTATTTAAAGGTATTCAAGAAACTCAATCTATTCGTTCTGTTGACGATATTCGTAATGCTTTTATTAACGCAGGCGTTAAAGGCGAAGATTATGATGCAGCAATGAATAGCTTTGTCGTGAATTCTTTAGTTAGCCAACAACAGAATGCTGTCGTTGATTTCCAAATCAATGGTGTTCCAGCCATGATAGTTGGTGGCAAATATAAAATGAAAAATGATGGTATCAGTGCAAAATCACCAGAGGAATATGCAAAAACATATTCGGATATTGTGAATCAATTATTGCTGAAAAATAAGAGAGACTTAAACTTTTTCCATATAGACTAAGTAAAAGTATATAGATTCTTATATGAAAAATAGCACTCAAGAAATAAGAGTGCTATTTTTTTACTCTCTTATTTTGTCATAATATAACTATCCACATTAATAAAAAAATACGACAATTAATTGATAATATCTTGATGAATACGCTAAGTGATTGATTTTTTTAATTATGTTAATAAATTGAAAAGAAAGCTAACTTATTAATATAGAGAGGTTTACAAAACTACTCACAGAGTTATCCACAGGTTGTTTTGATATTGACTAAAAAAATAAATCTTTAATGAAAAAGATGACACTAACATTAATATTAATGATGAGAGAATGGCTTTATCTTAAATACTTTCTAAATTACACAGTACGTTTTACGCTTTACTCTTTTTATAATTGAAATTCAGATTAATGGATATGGCTTTTGATAAAAAATCACTTTAATTAATATTAAATTATCATCCATACTTATTCTTTCTGTTAAGTTCGATCAATAATAAATAATTGGGCACTTAAGCCGAATTTCTGCATTTAAGAACAGGTAATATTCGTCTATTGGGCTGTGATGTGGCATTCTAGTGATATCAACGAACCTCAGAACAATGATGAACAGATTATGGTCCAGATAGCAGAAAACCCCTTTATCCTTGTAGATGGCTCTTCATATCTTTATCGCGCCTATCATGCATTTCCACCGCTAACCAATAGCCAAGGTGAGCCAACGGGTGCGATGTACGGCGTGTTGAACATGCTACGTAGCCTAATAATACAGTATAAACCAAGCCATGTTGCGGTTGTGTTTGACGCTAAAGGTAAAACATTCCGTGATGAGTTGTATGAGGAATATAAATCTAATCGTCCTCCAATGCCGGATGATTTACGTGAACAAATAGCACCCTTGCATGAGATGGTGCAAGCAATGGGTTTACCATTGTTATCTATTTCAGGTGTAGAAGCAGATGACGTTATTGGAACATTGGCACTAAAAGCAGCGGCTGATGGGCATGATGTTTTAATCAGTACTGGCGATAAAGATATGGCGCAATTAGTGACGCCAAAGATTACGCTGATTAACACCATGACCAACGTTATTTTAGGTCCTGATGAAGTTAAAGAAAAATATGGTGTTCCTCCTGAACTGATTATTGATTTCCTCGCATTAATGGGCGATTCTTCTGATAACATTCCTGGTGTTCCCGGTGTCGGTGAGAAAACGGCATTAGGCCTTTTACAAGGACTTGGTAGTTTAGATGATATCTATCAACAGCTTGATAATATCGCCACATTGAGTTTCCGTGGTGCTAAAACACTGGGCGCCAAAATGGCAGAACATGAGAAAGTGGCAAAACTTTCTTATAAGCTGGCAACGATTAAAACAGATGTTGAACTCGATAAAACGTTTGATGATTTAGTGGTTAATGAGCCAAATCTAGATCAATTACTAGCGATGTTTACGCGTTATGAGTTTAAACGTTGGATCAGTGATCTTCAAAATGGTGGATGGTTAGCTCAACGGAGTACACACAAAGTTGCTGTACCTTACTCCTCTGAAGCCATTACTCCCAAAGAAGTACCTGCATCAGCTAATTTTCCTGTTATTACACAAGAGAATTATGAAGCTGTCTTAACGCATGAAAGCTTAACGCGATGGGTTGAACTTCTTAAGAAAGCGCCTGCATTTGCATTTGATACAGAAACTGACAGTTTAAATAATATTGATGCTCGTTTAGTGGGGCTGTCATTTGCTATTGAACCGGGTAAGGCGGCTTATATTCCATTGCGTCATGAGTATTTAGATGCGCCAGAGCAACTTCCTGTTAATGAAGTGCTAGCGGCATTAAAACCTATTTTAGAAGATAAAAACATTCTAAAAATTGGGCAAAACTTGAAGTTTGATCGTGGCATTATGGAAAATGAAGGTATCGAATTAAACGGTATTTATTTTGATACTATGCTGGAGTCTTATGTCTTAAATAGTGTGAGTAGCCGCCATGATATGGATACCTTAGCGGAAAAACATTTAAATCATAAAACCACAACATTTGAAGAGATTGCTGGTAAAGGTAAAGGTCAGCTGACCTTTAACCAAATTGAGGTTGAGCAAGCGACGTTATATGCTGCTGAAGATGCTGATATCACTTTATTACTCCATCAAGCGCTATATCCTCAAATAGAAGCCATTGAGCCTCTTAACCATGTTTACCGCGATATTGAAATGCCATTAGTTCCTGTGTTGTCGAGAATGGAACGCAAAGGTGTATTAATTGATGCTCAAGTGTTAGCTGTTCAATCTCAAGAGATTACACAACGTTTAGCAGAAATTGAAAAAGAGACGTTTGCGTTAGCAGGACAAGAATTTAACCTCTCTTCACCTAAACAGTTACAAGAAATCTTATTTGATAAATTGCAATTGCCCGTTATCAAGAAAACCCCGAAAGGGGCGCCCTCAACGAATGAAGAAGTATTGGAAGAATTAGCGCATAGCCATGAATTACCTCGTTTAATTTTAGAGCATCGTGGTCTTGCGAAATTAAAATCGACCTATACGGATAAATTGCCATTGATGGTGAATAGTAAAACGAAGCGTGTACATACTTCATATCATCAAGCAGTGACGGCAACGGGGCGTTTATCTTCTCGCGATCCGAATCTTCAAAATATCCCAGTAAGAAATGAAGAAGGACGTCGAATTCGCCAAGCATTTATTGCCCGTGAAGGCTTTAAAATTGTTGCAGCCGACTATTCACAAATTGAATTGCGGATCATGGCACATTTATCACAAGATAAAGGTTTGTTAGATGCCTTTGCTCAAGGTAAAGATATTCACCGAGCTACTGCATCTGAAGTGTTTGGTATACCTTTAGACGAAGTTACCTCTGAACAACGTCGTAGTGCGAAAGCGATCAACTTTGGTCTTATTTATGGTATGAGCGCATTTGGTTTATCACAGCAGATTGGTGTGGAGAGAAGAGAAGCTCAGCGTTATATGGATCTCTATTTTGAACGCTACCCAGGTGTATTGGACTATATGGAGCGCACTCGTAAACAAGCTTCTGAACAAGGCTATGTTGAAACGTTAGAAGGGCGTCGCCTCTATTTACCAGAAATTAATTCAAAGAATGCAATTCGTCGTAAAGCTTCAGAGCGTGAGGCGATTAATGCTCCAATGCAAGGTACAGCGGCAGATATCATCAAAAAAGCAATGATTGCTGTGGATAATTGGATTTGCAATGAATGTCCAGCAGATGTGCATATGATTATGCAAGTACACGATGAATTAGTATTTGAAGTGCGAGAGTCTTATTTAGAGAATGCAAATATCATGATCCACAAATTGATGGAAAGCAGTATGAAATTAGCGATCCCGTTGAAAGTGGAAGTCGGAGTGGGTAATAACTGGGATGAAGCCCATTAAATATTAAATCTCAGCTATCAAATAAAGGGCGCAATCAGTTGTGCCCTTTATTGTTTATGCTTTTGTGTTGGGAACAAGCTCTGACTCATCAAACTCAAGAAAGTCTTCATGCAATCCTTGGATTAATCTATCTGTTGTTTCACCTTGTTCATTTAATTCCATTAAAGACCAACCTACTTTAGCGTTAACATCATAAAGATAGCCTTGATCAAGCATATCAATCACCTTGCCAATAACGGATTTCCCATAGAAATGCAGTAGTCTCTTAAGTTCTTGATTATCAAATTGGGAAGCAAGCTTTTGATATACGTCAGTTACCTCATCAGAGTAAATATCCATTTCACCGATATTTTCGTCAACATCATGATAGATATCGGTAAGTCCTTTTAACACGAGGAATCGAGCGACTTGCGGAATATTTTCCTGTAACTCACTCTTTACCCATGATTTGGGGTCTGTTGCACCGGCTGCTTTGAGTTGTTCACATAAATCCTTAAATCGACTATTTTCCATTTTTGCCTCAATGAATGTGCTGTTGATATTTTAAATCTATTGTATAGGGGATGGAGAGAAAAACCGTGAAAATTTATTTTTATTAGGGCAAGAAAAAGAAAAGCTCGGTTAATAACCGAGCTTTTTTATGTCAAAATTCATCAACAAAATATGAAAAAAGAGATAAGTGAATAATTAAGCAACTTGTGAGTTTATCAATTTGCTCAATTTCTTTTGTTTTTTCTCAATACGTTGACGTTTTAACGGAGATAAATGGTCAATAAAGAGTTTGCCATTAAGATGGTCCAACTCATGCTGAATGCAGCCTGCGAATAAATCCGAGGCTTCAAGTTCAATTTCATCCCCATTTCTATCTAATGCCTTAACCTTTAAAAAACGGTAACGCTCTGTTGGAGCAAAAGAATCGGGAATAGATAGACACCCATCCATCATATCCATCATTTCATCTTCAGTGCTGATAATTTCAGGATTGATAAGTGCAATCGGTTGATCTCGGTTTTCAGAAACATCAATTACAATAATGCGTTTAGATACATTAACCTGAGGGGCTGCTAAGCCAATACCTCGTTCTGCATACATGGTTTCAATCATGTCATCGATTAATGTGCGTATTTCGTCATCTACTTTTTCCACTGGTACTGCGACTCTGCGCAGACGCTCATCAGGAAAACGCAAGAGCGTTAATACAGCCATGGATACCTCATTTTATCGCTAATTACATATTTACTACGGTCTCGCAATAAGCGTATCACAAAATCATTAATGATAAACCGCACCTTTTGTGTGATCTGTTCTATTTTTAATCACATTCATGTAGGTGATTAAAGTCTCATAATTATGTAATTAAACTACACTTATTTATGCTTTGAATACATAATCACATAGCTGAATCGTGTCTGCATGTGAAAAAAAAATTACAAAAGGGCTTTTATTAGCCAATAAAATAGGGTACATTATCTCTCGTAGGGTACAGAGGTAAGATGTTCTATCTTTCAGACCTTTTACTTCACGTAATCGGATTTAGCTGAATATTAGCTGCTCCAGTCGACTTTATTTCGACTGGAGCATTTTTTTACCTAAAATTCATTGAAGTGGTTTATGTGAGAAGTGAAAGGGAAAAGTGACTTTCCCTTTGTCAATAGAAGATCAAAACATTATCTTTGAGAGAAAAGAAGATAATTAAGCGTTATCATCATTTGTAGGCTGCTCTTCTGAACCTGAAAACCATTCATTAAGTGTATTACGTAGTTTATCAATGCCAATTTTTTTCAATGATGAAAAATATTCTACGCGAATATCACCTACTTTATTTGCTAGCGCTTCACGTACGCTAATTAACTGCTTTTTACGCGCACCTGATGCTAATTTATCTGCTTTAGTCAGTAAAACGAGCGTAGGAAGCTCTGAGTCTACGGCCCAATCAATCATTTGCATATCGAGATCTTTTAATGGATGGCGAATATCCATTAAAATAACCACGCCTTTTAAGCATTCTCTTTTTTGTAGGTATTCACCTAAAGAGCGTTGCCATTTACGCTTCATTTCTTCAGGAACTTGAGCATAGCCGTAACCTGGTAGATCGACTAAGCGTAAGCCCTCTTCAATTTGAAAAAGGTTGATTAATTGTGTGCGACCTGGGGTTTTACTGGTTCTGGCTAGTCCATTTTGTTGGGTTAACGCATTTAAAGCACTGGATTTACCGGCATTAGAGCGACCCGCAAAGGCAATTTCAATTCCTGTATCTGGTGGTAAATGACGGATATCAGGCGCACTGATGATGAAATGTGCTTTTTGGTAATTAAATTGGGTCATTATGGTATAAACCTCTCTGAAATAATGCGGCTTTTCATGCATACTCATTTCAATTTTGCATGAAAATGAATATCTAAAATACTATTTGCTCTATTTTGGCGCAATTTAATGACTTATAACAGTGCTTAAAAATTAAAATTTACCCTGTTATAACGTAATTAGACTTATTGAGCGTAAATAAAGGTAAATGATTGGCACTATTTACCTCAGCGAATTAGAATCGCTGCATATTAAGTAAGTTGTAGACTATTAAAGTAAAGGATCCCTGCATGTTAAAACGTTTTCTTGTCACCTTCGTTACCGCTTGCACTTTAACAACAGCGACTTTTGCAATGGCAACGGGAGAAACCTTCGTTAAATTAGTCACCTCTGAAGGCAATATTGAAATCTCACTGGATAATAAAAAAGCACCAATCACAACGAAAAATTTTATTCAGTATGTCGAAGATGGGTACTATAACGGCACCACTTTTCATCGTGTTATTCCCGGTTTTATGGTTCAAGGCGGTGGTTTTACTGCTGATTTACAGCAAAAACAAACCAGAGCGCCAATTAAAAATGAAGCCGACAATGGATTACGTAATGTAAAAGGTTCTATTGCCATGGCGCGTACATCAGATAAAGACAGCGCAACCAGCCAATTCTTTATTAATGTGGCTGACAATGCATTTTTAGATCACGGTCAACGTGATTTTGGCTATGCCGTATTTGGTAAAGTTGTGAAAGGAATGGATGTAGTCGATAAAATTTCACAAGCTCCAACTCGTAATATTGGACCTTACCAAAATGTACCAGTAAAAACGGTCACTATTTTATCTGCGGAAGTCGTAAAACAATAAACGTATTATTAGGATAGGATATTTACTTATTCTAATAAGATAAAATGCATATAAACCGAATGAATGTTTTCATTCCGGGGTTTTTAGCACAAAAAAATATTTTTTTATCCTTCTTTTTTTCGTGTGATCCCCTGTAATAAGTATGTACTGCGCTATTAATCACTCTATTCACCATCAATTACCGTCATTTTTGTTATTGCTCAATAAATCAGCAGGCTTTCTTGCTTACTATTCATATTTTACACCTGTGCTATGATAATCGGCTTTGTTGTACCCAAGTCGGTTAAACAACGAGCTATTTTGGCAAATCTACACTCGCTTTAAAATAGTAATAAAATAGATAATGATAAGAAAATCAGTCGGATAGGCTAATATGCTGTTACTTATTGATAATTACGACTCGTTTACCTACAACCTCTATCAGTATTTCTGTGAATTGGGTGCTGAGGTTGTTGTTAAGCGTAATGATGAGATCGGACTTAAAGAGATAGAAAAGATGATGCCAGCACATCTTGTTATCTCGCCAGGACCTTGTACTCCTAATGAAGCAGGGATCTCTCTTGAGGCTATACAGCGGTTTGCTGGTGAAATTCCTATTCTTGGCGTTTGTCTTGGACATCAAGCGATAGGGCAAGCTTTTGGTGCATCGGTTATCAGAGCACGAGAAGTCATGCATGGTAAAAATTCATTAATACATCATAATCAACAAGGTGTTTTTAAGGGACTTAATCGACCCTTAAGTGTGACGCGTTACCACTCCTTAGTGATTGATGCGACAACATTACCAGTCCCTTTTGAAGTGACGGCATGGAGTCAACATGATGGAAATGTTGATGAAATTATGGGAATTCGTCATCGTACATTGCCAATTGAAGGGGTTCAGTTCCATCCAGAAAGTATTTTAAGTGAACAGGGACATGAGCTATTAAATAATTTCCTTAAATATTAAATGGATAGCATTTAAATAGCGAAATAACGCTTTTTTATACAAAACCACATTTGATTTTTTATTCATATTTAGTGATTATATTTTCATATTGAATGTGAATAACGATCAGGTGGGATCATGACAAAGCAAAGCATCAACAGGGCAACTTACGATCAGGTAATGTTGCCAATTTATTCACCCGCAGAATTTATTCCTGTCAAAGGGATGGGGAGCCGTGTTTGGGATCAGCAGGGAAAATCATATATTGATTTTGCTGGTGGTATTGCTGTTTTAGCATTGGGTCATGCTCATCCTGCTCTTAATCAAGCCTTAAAAGAACAAAGTGAACAACTTTGGCATGTTAGTAATATTTTTACTAATGAACCTGCATTACGTTTAGCACAAAAATTAATCGATAATACATTTGCAGAACGTGTCTTTTTTGCCAATTCAGGCGCAGAAGCGAACGAGGCAGCATTTAAATTGGCTCGCCATTATGCCATTACTCGCCATAGTCCTTATAAAACGAAAATTATTGCTTTTCACCATGCATTCCATGGCAGAACGCTGTTTACAGTCTCTGTGGGTGGGCAACCTAAATATGCAGATGGTTTTGGTCCTAAGCCAGCAGATATCGTGCATGTTCCTTTTAATGACTTGGATGCGGTTAAAGCGGTAATAGACGATCACACTTGCGCTGTCATTTTAGAGCCAATTCAAGGTGAGGGGGGGGGTAACGGCAGCAACACCTGAGTTTATGGAAGGGCTACGTGAGTTGTGCGATAAGCATCAAGCCCTGCTTGTTCTTGATGAAGTACAAACAGGTATGGGGCGTACAGGCAAGCTTTTCGCCTATATGAACTATGATGTGACACCCGATATTATTACAACTGCAAAAGCGCTAGGAAGTGGTTTTCCACTAAGCGCGATGTTAACGACACATGAGATAGCTTCTGCTATGGGCGTAGGGACTCATGGTACAACTTATGGGGGAAATCCATTAGCTTGTGCTGTGGGCAATGCTGCATTTGATTTGATTAATACACCTGAGGTACTTGCGGGGGTAGAAAAGCGCTATCAATGGATTGTAGATGAACTGATGGACATTAATCAAACGTACAATGTCTTTTCGCAAATCCGTGGGCAAGGTTTATTGATTGGTGCGCAATTGGCACCACAATATAAAGGTAAAGCCAAAGAGTTACTGGCTCTTGCTACCAAACATGGTTTAATGATGTTAAACGCAGGAGCCGATGTGATGCGTTTTACGCCATCGTTAATTATTACCCAAGAAGAGCTACAAGAAGGAATGGTGGCATTAAAAGCGGCTATTGCGGAATTTGTAAGAGGGTAGTATTGACTAAAAACCCCATCAACGAGGATGGGGTTTATACAACAAGTATACCAATAGCACTTTTATGGCTATTATTTATTCGAGTGGGGATACTTAGCGAGTCCCGTAAACGACGATAGTTTTACCGTGTGCGGAGATCAAGTTTTGATCTTCCAACATTTTCAGAATACGGCCTACTGTTTCGCGTGAACAACCAACGATTTGACCAATCTCCTGACGTGTAATTTTAATTTGCATGCCATCAGGATGTGTCATTGCGTCAGGCTGTTTTGCTAAGTTTAATAAAGTTTGTGCAATACGACCTGTTACATCAAGGAAAGCAAGGTTGCCTACTTTTTCTGATGTCGTTTGTAATCTATTCGCCATTTGAGCAGACAGGCGCATCAGAATATCAGGGTTAACCTGAATTAATTGGCGGAATTTTTTATAGGAAATTTCTGCTACTTCACAGGCTGTTTTTGCTCTAACCCATGCACTACGTTCTTGATCTTCTTCAAATAATCCAAGTTCACCGATGAAATCCCCCTGATTTAGGTAGGAGAGGATCATTTCTTTTCCTTCTTCATCTTTAATAAGAACAGCCACGGAACCTTTAACAATATAATAAAGTGTTTCCGCTTTCTCACCTTGGTGGATCAGCGTGCTCTTGGATGGATATTTGTGAATATGGCAGTGTGACAAAAACCATTCAAGAGTCGGGTCTGTTTGCGGCTTGCCGAGAACCATTCGCGTTATCCTCTGTACGTTAAATGCAGCCTTTCAAAACGGATAGGTTCCTTTTTGAGACAGCATGCTTAAAAATCCTAGCTTTACCTATTAACTTCCTGAGAAGACGGTAAGTTAATATGGAGTAGATTATAATAAATGAGAAAATAATGCATTGATCTTAACCACTATCATCAAGCAGATATTGTTTTTAACACAATTAGTGCATTAAGTCTCGTTTTACGCAGTCAGCATAATAAACCTATTTGCTAATTGCTAGTTGAATTATGAGAATGTACTCTTTTAGTCTATGTCATCTTTTAGGGGAAAATAAATGGAAGCACGAGTTAAGTGGGTTGAAGATTTATCTTTTGTCGGCGAATCTTCATCTGGCCATCAAATTATGATGGATGGAAATTCGGGTGATAAAGCTCCAAGTCCAATGGAAATGGTATTAATGGCTGCAGGTGGATGTAGTGCTATTGATGTTGTCAGTATTTTACGTAAGGGTCGTCATCAAGTGACTGATTGTGAAGTAAAATTAACATCAGAGCGACGTGAAGAAGCCCCTCGTTTTATTTACTGATATCAATTTGCATTTTATTGTTTCAGGTAAAGAATTAACGGATAAAATTGTAGAACGAGCAGTTCAATTATCCGCAGAAAAATATTGTTCTGTTTCTTTAATGCTAGGAAAAGCAGCTAATATTACACATTCATTTGAAATAAAGAATGCTGACTAATTTTGATATTTTAAAATAAAGTTTAAATTTAAAAAATAATATCCCTTAATAAATGGGATATTATTTTTAGAGAGATAAATTCTATTTTGGTTAACTTATCTTTTCACCATTTAATAATTTTTTGACTAATGGTGCCATAATTAATTCCATCGCTAATCCTAATTTCCCGCCCGGTACAACAATAGTGTTTATTGTTGACATAAATGAGCCATGCAACATTGCAAGTAAATAGGGAAAATCTATATCGGTTAAGCCTCGAAAACGAATAACGATAAAGCTTTCATCAAGAGTCGGGATTGCTTTGGCTGAAAAAGGATTTGAAGTGTCGACCGTTGGAACTCGTTGGAAGTTAATGTGTGTGCGTGAGAATTGAGGAATAATGTAACTAATATAATCATCCATTGAGCGTACAACCGAATCTCTTACCGCCTCTTGTGAGTGTCCTCTTTCTGTGGTGTCTCGTATAAGCTTTTGTATCCACTCTAGGTTTACGATAGGAACAACACCGACTAATAGATCAACATGTTGAGCTACATTATGTTCGTTGGTAACAACGCCGCCGTGTAATCCTTCATAAAAAAGAACATCCGTATTATTGGCTAATGGCTCCCAAGGTGTAAATGTTCCTGGTAATTGGTTGTAGGGTGTTGCTTCATCATAAGAGTGTAAATACTTGCGAGATTGACCTTGTCCTGTATCACTATATTGACTTAAGGTCTTACTCAGTAAGTTAAAATCATTTGCTTCAGGGCCAAAATAGCTGATATGTCTACCTTGTTCTCTCGCTTTTCTTATCGCCATATCCATTTCAGGGCGAGTATAGCGATGGAAGCTATCTCCATCAATCAATGCAGCATTTGCATTGAGTTGTTGGAATATTTTACGAAAAGCTTGGCTTGTTGTGGTCGTTCCGGCACCACTTGAGCCCGTTACTGCGATGATCGGATGCTTGATTGACATAGGTTATCCTTTTGCTAAATAAGGTTGGCCCTTATTGATGGCGATACATCGCTGGCTTTGAATAACTAACCAGAGCGAAACTGCGATGCAGGCATAATATTGACGCTCTCATGAAGTTCAGACCAAACTAACACGGCCTCACCAGATTTAAGTTGTTTTTTTACGTCGGCGACTTTTTGTTCAAGCGTTTTCTCTTGGATACCATAATCAGTACCTTCTCGTAAAACGAAACTTTCAATAAGATTGTCTAGTGTTTCTGTTGAAAGCTCGTTCCAAGGTATTATCATTTTGCTTTCTCCAAATAAGTTGCTAACCAATCAGGGATACGACTTTCTAGCCACATCACGGGTTTAGAGAGTTTCCCACCAACAAACCCTACATGGCCGCCAAACTCTGTAAGTTGATATTCAATGTTGTTTGGGAGTGTTTTAACATCAGGAATAACATCCGCAGACATAAATGGATCATCTTTAGCATGAATGATAAGTGTAGTTTTCTTTATTTTATTTAATAAAGGTAATGCACTGCATTGGCGATAATAATCTAACGCATCTTTAAATCCGTGAATTTTAGATGTAATAAGATCGTCAAACTGGCGTAGTTTTTTGATGGATTTTATCGTCAATAAGCTGATAGGTAAGGAATCGGGATAGCGTATAAGTTTTCGTGTTGCGTTATTTTTGAGTTCTTTTAACAGATACCATTGATAAAAACGAGAAAAACCATGTTCAATTTTTGCTGAGCATGGCTCTAGCATTAATGGTGCGGAGACAATAACGGCTGCATCTACAACTGCATTTTCACCACTTTCTGCGAGATAATAGGCAAGCATATTTCCACCAAGCGAATAGCCAACAGCGGCGGTTGGTTGCTCACCAAATTCCTTTTTCAACCAATTTAAGAAGTAGCGAGCATCTCCCGTTTCACCTGAGTGATAAATACGATTTTGTCTATTGGGTTCACCACTACATCCTCTGAAGTGCATCACAACGCTTAGCCAGCCTCTCTCTTTTGCTGCGGCTAACATACCGTGAGCATAAGGGCTACTAAATCCCCCCTCTAAGCCATGAAAGATGACTAAACGGGGTTTATTGAGTGCGGTTGTCGGATCTTCACTCCACGCTAAATCGACAAAATCGTTGTCTGGAAGATTAAGACGTTGCCAATATGGAGTCAGTTGTGGCGTCCTACGTACAATTCTTGGTAAAAGCGTTTGTAAATGTGGATTTTTAGCCCAACGCATTGGATTAAAGTATTGAGACATATTTTCCGTCTATCAAAATGAATTAACACTTGTTTGCTAAATAACATACTGCTATTTTCGGTGAAAATAAAACGTCTGTCACATCTTTGAGCATGTCCCATGACAATTAGCCTTATTTTTTCGTTAACTGTTTTCCTGTTTATTGCCGCAATAACACCAGGGCCAAACAACTTACTGCTTACTTCATCAGGGGCAAATGTAGGCTTTAAAGGCTCGTTAAAGTTAATGGCCGGTATTATGCTAGGCATGCAATGCGTTTTATTGAGCTCTGCATTTGGTGTTGCCGCATTATTGATAATTTATCCTGCACTGCATATCGGATTGAAGATAGTTGGGAGTGCGTATTTGCTTTGGCTTGCTTGGAAAACAGCAACATCATCTTATCAGCGTTTAGATATTCCAGCAAAAACACGCCATGCTGTAAGTGGGGTTCAGGGCGGATTATTGCAATTTCTAAATCCAAAGGCGTGGATGATGGGATTAGGCGCAGTAGGAAGCTTCAGTTTATCAGGTGATGCTTATTATAGCTCTGTGATTGCTATTAGTATTGTCATGGTCATTGTTAATTTCGTTGCTGGTATTGTTTGGATATTAGGTGGGACATTAATTAGCCTATTTTTACAAAACAGACGCTCTTGGTTTATGTTCAATATCGCAATGGGATTATTAACGGCACTCTGTGTCCCTTTGATTTGGATAGAGTAAATTCAGAAAATAGGTATAAATCAAGAGGTAATTAAACTTTTTTTGATTTAAATGATGCTTTTTTTAAGATTGGTTAAAATGATCTCCCTTGATATGTGTCAAAAAAAAGAGTATTTCTCTATAAAAAGAGAGATCTACGATCGCTCACTGGTGCTGCCATTCATGTTAAAATACGCTTTATAAAAATGATGATTAATTTTGAGTCATTATATAGAGAGCCTATTATTTAACTATTTGGTTTTTATTTCTCATTATTTACATCACTAAAAATTGAAAAATAACTATTTTATATAGGAATTATTTATTCTTTTTATGGGTTTCTATTAAAGCAAATTTTTATTACATTTTATGTTTTTAAACTTTGTTTGT
>NZ_MIIZ01001055.1:0-1123 GCF_001743005.1 Shigella sp. FC1967
CCCCATCTATGATGGAGGACGCCATGTTCAAATCATCAGTATGCTCCTACGAAAACAGGGGGCCTTACGGAAACAACAAGTACCGAGGCAACTGCTCGGGCTTTATCGTTAAAGACTTCATTGAGTCTTACATGAGAAAGCCGAACGGGCTGGTGGCAGACCCAAGTGTTGGGGGTGGCTCTAGCATCGACGTTGCCAATGAACTTGGTGTCCGTTTCAAAGGGACAGACTTGCATCAGGGGTTCAACCTGTTGCGGGATGACTTCCTTTCGTTCCTCGGAGAGCCTGCACACCTGATCTGGTGGCACCCTCCTTACTGGGACATGATCCAGTATTCAGGTAAGCAGTGGGGCGAGCCCAACAAATGGGATATGAGCCGCATGAATTTGCCTGAGTTCGTTGAAGCCCTTGAGCTGGCCGTTATGAATATTCATGACGCCTGTGAGCGAGGAGGGCATTACGGAATCCTCATGGGAAACCTGAGGCGCGATGGGGATTATTTCAACCTGTCCAGCCTTGTGGAACGTATCGCACCTGGGAAGCTGGTGGATGAGATCATCAAAACACAGCACAACTGTGTGAGTGACCGAACTCAGTATTCCGGGAAGCTGGTGCGTATCGCCCATGAAAAGCTGTTGGTGTTTCGTCGTAACGACGTTGCCTCATCGCTCTGTCTTCTTGCTGCCGTACACCGTCGAGCAACCAATATGGTTTCGACTACGTGGAAAGCTGCAATACGCCGAACCCTACAGGGGAAAACGTTGAAGCTGGAGCAGATTTACAAAGAGATTGAACCCTACGCAAAGCATCGAGAGAACAACCACTGGCAAGCAAAGGTCAGGCAAGTTCTTCAAGATGCCAGGTTCTTTATTCGCATCGAGGTAGGTGTCTATGCACTTGCTGAGTAGCCCAACCGGGGCGTGACATCCCGGAGGGGATTGGTCGCGCTCATCAACAACAAAGGAGCGTGACCATGAACGTACAACTTCAAGCCAGCAACAATGTTCTGCTGGAACAAATCGAAAATAAAGGCCTCACTGTTGAAACGCATTGTCGCAGTGGCTTTTGTGGCATGTGCCGGGTTCGTCTTCTCAAAGGTCAAGTGGCCTATGACGAGATCCCC
>NZ_MIIZ01001056.1:0-1119 GCF_001743005.1 Shigella sp. FC1967
TTTTGTTCACGGCAACCACAACAGGTACGTTTGCTGCTTTTGCGTGTTGGATTGCTTCGATAGTTTGTGGCATGACACCATCATCTGCCGCAACAACCAGAACAACGATATCCGTTACCTGAGCACCACGAGCACGCATTGAAGTAAATGCGGCGTGACCTGGGGTATCTAGGAAGGTGATTTCACCTTTGTCAGTTTTAACGTGGTAAGCACCGATATGCTGGGTGATACCACCCGCTTCGCCTGAAGCGACTTTCGTTGAACGAATGTAATCCAGTAATGATGTTTTACCGTGGTCAACGTGACCCATGATAGTTACAACAGGTGCACGAGATACTGCGCTTTCTTCACCAGTATCACGATCGCTCATGACTTGTTCTTCTAACTCGTTTTCACGACGTAAGATAACTTTGTGACCCATTTCTTCAGCAACAAGCTGTGCCGTTTCTTGGTCTAAAACCTGATTAATGGTCGCCATAGCGCCCATTTTCATCATAGTTTTAATAACTTCAGACCCTTTTACTGCCATTTTGTTAGCAAGTTCGGCAACAGAAATAGTCTCACCGATAATAACATCACGGTTTACAACAGCTGCTGGCTTATTGAAGCCTTGCTGTAATGAGCTACCTTTGCGTTTACCTTTCTTGTTAGTACGACCCGCAGCGCGCGCTTCTTCACGATCTGCTTTTTCAGAATGGCGGTTGTTTTTCTTAGGACGAGGAGCCTTAGCGTTGCGACCACGACCGCGGCCACCTTCAACTTCAGCATCACTCTCATCTTCTGCATCACGAGCATAACGTGATGTTGTTACATGATAGTCTGAGCCTTCAGTTTCTGGCGCTTTAGGTTCAGCAGTCCATTTATCAGCATTTTCTTCAGCTAAACGACGTGCTTTTTCTGCTGCAATTCGTGCTTCTTCTTCCGCTTTACGGCGCTGTGCTTCTTCCGTTTTACGCTTCAGTTCAGCTTGTTCAGCATTGCGACGCGCTTTTTCCTGATCTGCTGCTTTATCAGCTTTTGGTTTATCGTTTTGTTTCACTTTATCTTTTTCCGCTGCTTCGCGCTTAGCTAATTCCGCTGCTTCACGTTTTGCTTCTTCAGCTTCACGTTTCGCTTTTT
>NZ_MIIZ01001057.1:0-1118 GCF_001743005.1 Shigella sp. FC1967
TCATTTCATTTAATCTCAAATAAAGAAAATTAATTTCATAAGGTTATAATAAAATTAACAAAGAATAAATAAAATAGAGTTTTAAACATCAAATAATTAATATAACTTTAGTTAAATGAAATAATCATTTCATTTAATCTCAAATAAAGAAAATTAATTTCATAAGGTTATAATAAAATTAACAAAGAATAAATAAAATAGAGTTTTAAACATCAAATAATTACCTTTAGGTCATTAATTTATTTGGAATTAACTCTATATTTCATTTTAATTACTATTAGCTAAAAACATTCAAATGCCACGCAAAAAATACTACAATTATACTAGTATTTTTATTGAGGGTACTATGTCTACTGCAACAAATCTGAATGAACTACAGGAACAAGTTCGCTCCCGCTATAATGGATTAAGTAAAAGGCTACAGCAGGTTGCACATTATCTACTTGATAATAAAAACAGTGTGGCATTTGATACAATTGCGATCCTTGCAGATAAAGCAAATGTTCCTCCATCAACATTAATTCGTTTTGCCAATGCATTTCATTTCAATGGCTTTAATGAAATGAAACAATTATTTCAAAACCACTTGATGAATGAAATGGTAAATGAAAATGAAAATTTAACTTATAAACAAAAATATAAAGAGGAGCCTCCTAATCTGAATGAGCCTGCCTATATCTTGCAAGAATTTGCACAAGCAAATAGCCATTCATTGCAACAATTGGCAAATCAAACTCACAGAGAAATGTTAAATAAAACATTACAATTGCTTGAACATGCTGACACAATTTATATTTGTGGTTTTCATCACTCATTCAGTGCTGCAAGCTATTTTTTTCATGCTCTCTCGCATATTCCTTGTGAGACTGTTTTTGTTAACAGCCTAGGAGGGATGTACAAAGAGCAATTAAGAAATATTACACATCGTGATGTGCTCTTTGGCATTCACTTCCATCCGTATTCAGATGAAATGCAAAAAAATGTGTGAAATGGCGACTTACAAAGAAGCAAAACAGATTATTGTTACTGATAGCCCAATTAGTCCATTAGCGAGTTTAAGTGATGTTTGTTTAACGGTTAAAGAAGCTCAAATAAAAACCTTTCGTTCCCAAACGTCA
>NZ_MIIZ01001058.1:0-1103 GCF_001743005.1 Shigella sp. FC1967
GCTCCAGTGCAACAACTGGAGCTGTTTATGAGATCGAGACCTCCCCTTTCACTGATGCGAAACCTGCGGTCATTGGCCGTGGTGGTGCTCGCAACCTTGCCGTGCATCGCTTTTGCACAATGGCGGGTTGTGGCCGTGAGCACCGAAGTAGATGCAATGCGCTTCAACACCATCATGGACGCGCATTCCTTCATGAAGAACTACCGCATTGAAGAGGAGAAGGGGTACGGGGAGTTCGTCAGCGAAAAGCTGTATCCTGTAGCTGCTTATGGTGATGGACGCTACACGTCCAGGATCTGCTTCAAGTACGTTGGCGGGACCGCAAGCTATGACCCTGAAACCTGTACAGGTGGAGCATACTGGCGCTCAACCTACGTTCTGCCGGGTGAAATGGATAAAACGCCGTTCCTGGACAGGGATCTCGGCTTACCAACAACGGCCATGTGTGTGGGAAACCCTATCCATCTTGGCACCGGCAACAAGTTCCAAGCTGAGCAGGATTATCAAAGCGGAGGCTCCGACCCTTTCACATTCACCAGATACTACAATAGCCACCTTCCTGATGAAGAGCTCGGCGGCTGGCGGCATAACTACTCGCGGAGCGTAGAGGTCAACGCCTCGAAGTACGGTGAGAACATGGTTGTCCTGCACCGGCCAGAAGGGCAGGAACTCGCCTTCTACAACTTGTCCTCTGTCTGGGTGCCAACTTGGAAAACCGATGATACCTTGACGAAGGAGGCAACCGGCTGGCGCTACACCCAATCTGACGGGGTAGTTGAGGCCTATGATGAAACCGGACTACTGACCGGCATCGAGAAGCCCAACGGCAATCACATCACCCTGAGCTATCTTAACGGAGAGCTCTCCTCGATCACTGACGGCTTTGGCCGCACCATCCAGTTCCAGTATCAAGATGGCCGCATGGTCAGTGTCACCGATCCTGCTGGTGGCAGTATTCAGTACCAGTACAACAGCGCTGGCAAGCTAGCGGAAGTGATCTACCAGGACAATACGAGCCGCAGCTATCTCTACGATGACCCGAATGCACCGGGTTTGCTCTCTGGGCTGGTGGACGAGAACGGCAACCGTTTCGCCACATGGGG
>NZ_MIIZ01001059.1:0-1091 GCF_001743005.1 Shigella sp. FC1967
TTTTTCATCGGCACCACACAGGGGCTCACACATGAAACCAAAGCCTGCACTGTGGTCATCCATAAGGAAGACATGATCGTCTTCGTCATAGGCCAGGACAGGAATAATCCCGGCAGCTCGCAAGTGCTCCGGGATCAACGTTTCTTCGAGTTTCTTTTTGATGGTTACGATCATTCAACACTCTCCAACCATGATTTCAGGTTCTTCGGACGTCCTTTGCTGACACGACCATCCGGAGCAACCACGAACGGAACGCCCTCAATACCAATGAAATGAGCTGTCAGCAGCGTTTGATCGTATTGGCCGGGGTCGCAGGTTTCTTTTGAAGGAAGGGAACCCAAGGTGTTGTTCATCAGCGCATCGAGCGCGTGGGTTTTGTCTTTCGCGCAGTACAAGTTCTTTGCCAAGCGGTTGGACTCAGCACCCAGAGCAGGAATCACGATAAATTTAAAGGTGTAATCATCCACCAGCGATTTGGCATCCCCCATGAGCTGATGGCAAACCGCGCATCTAGGATCGACAAAGACCACCACCTCTTTGTCACCACGCCCCATCGACACGGTGTTCAGCGTGTCCACATCCATGCCCATGCTCTTGAAGTGGATACGCTCCGCTACATCCCTCATTTGGGACATCGTGTTGAGGGGCTTCTTGCTCCACAGGTCGTAGATTTGTCCTGAAATAACAAATCGCCCGTTTTCAGAGAGGAACATGATCTGCCCATCACTTTGGACGGCTCGCACCCCTTTGATGGGTAGCTCTACGATGTCCTCTATCTTCGCCGCTCTGGGATCGGTGATTTCCAATTTCGATGACGCATGAGCCGTGCCGGTAATAATCCCGAACACCATCAGCGCCCCAAGTAATTTTGTCCGCATGTCTATCCCCTAAGATTGGATTACTGGATGCTGGGCAGTGTATCCGGGGGAGGGAAATAGACTCGCCTCTGTAATAGCCCAATTTGGACAACTCCAGCGCGATACAAAAAAAAGCCGGTCTGAACCGGGCTTTGAGAGGAATGAACCTTAGTTCATCGTGACAGCTTCGGATTTGCCACCAGAGTCATCGACCCCAACCAGAGAAATGGTCGG
>NZ_MIIZ01001060.1:0-1085 GCF_001743005.1 Shigella sp. FC1967
TCTAAGCAAATTCGCCTTATATCTGTCCGTTGGTGTTTGGGGGGGGGTATGGAGTGTTCTCAGGAATCTATGGATACTTAAATCTAAGGAAAATATTAAAGTTAAAGAGAGCTAATGAGGAATCCAGGGATTAATTACGGCTCACATGGTTCTGCTATTGGCGTAGCTTTGGGGACGGTTTATGGAAATCAATAACTGGGTGGGTATGTTTATATATACATTTATGACAGTTGGCGCTGTGTTTATTGCGCTTCCAACAGGGATAAGATGTATATACGTTGGATGCGTGGCTTTATTCAAACATTGGGTGATCAAGTTCGATAATAGGAGCAGGCTTACTATCTATGCGAGAACTTCATTAGAAATGATTCTTGCAGGAATATTCTGTGTGGCAGCGTCTATTTGGTTTCTGTTCTTCGATAAAGGAGGGCACCTATTCCATTACCCAGCGGAAGTGATGAGGTTCTTCTCCGGAACATAAAGCGGGTGATGCTGGTGCCGGTTGTGGCTGACCGATGCCAGAGGCCAAGTGGTTTTGAGAGGTATTTATGCAAAACCTGACAAAGATTGAAAGGGTGCAGCGAACGTTAATGAACATAGGATTAGCTGTATTGGTAAGTGCGTTCATTATGGGGGCGGTAGATTACTTTCTACTAAAAGAAAAAATAATCCTGTATGTAAAAATAGGTGCGTTTTTAGGGGTGGTATTGACCATTTCCAGCATAATTCTTGTCGTTGTAGGTAGTTTTCATGACAAGGGAAATGGCAACAAGTGAGTGGCACCTGATAATGCTGGCATTGGTCCTGCCTACACCAGCGGCCAAGTGGTTTGGAAGGCGAGCTACAGCCCGTTCGGTAAGGCCAGCGTTACGACCCAGGGGCCGACCTTCAACTTGCGGTTCCCAGGGCAGTATTACGACGCGGAGACCGGGCTTCACTACAACTGGCGGCGCTACTACGACCCGAACACCGGGCGGTACATCACCAGCGACCCGATAGGGCTGGCTGGTGGGATTAACACCTATGCGTATGCGCTGAGCAACCCTATGTCCAATACCGACCCGACAGGAGAGTTTGCTTGGGGG
>NZ_MIIZ01001061.1:0-1085 GCF_001743005.1 Shigella sp. FC1967
GGGGGTATTTGGCCCATGAAGCAGCCCATGTCCGGTTTACGGACTTTGGTGTTGAGCGCCGCAGAGGTCTTCATGCTGAGTTGTCCAACGTTTTGGAGGACTGCCGCATAGAACGGGCCATGATGGAACTCTTCCCCGGTACGTCGCAGACCCTGAATGAGGTTGCTCGCTATATGGCTCAAGCTGGTCATTACGAGCACGTCACAGACAAAGAGGCCCCTGCCTCCATTCTGACAGGGTTTTGTTTGTACTGGTTGCAAACCAAGGCTGTAGGGCAATCCGTCCTTCAACCCTATCTCGATTCGGCTACCCCCGTATTCGAGCGCGTGTTCCCTCAGGGTGTTGTTGTTCGGCTGAACGCTTTACTGCGTAAGGCTGTGAACACTAAGTCAACCGCAGAGGTGACATCCTTGGCCGACCAAATCATCAAGATGATCGAGGAGGAAAAGGAGAAAGAAGAGCAAAAGCCCCAGAATGGTCAGGATGGTAACAACCAGCAGAATGCTGGTGGCAACCAACCTCAGAACAGTCAGGGCGGAAGTGGTAACGATCAAAACCAAGGGCCTGATGCCAATGGTGGTGATCAGCAAGGTAAAGACCAGAAGCAAGACGATGCTAACGGGAAATCTGATCCGAAAGGACAGGGCGACCAAGGCAAGTCGGATACTGATGGTGGCAGCAAGGCAGGACAAAGCCAGGCTGGTGGCAATTCTGACGCGGCGAAACAAGACGCGGCCAAAATGCTCCAGCAGGTTCTGAATGCCGGTGCCGGTGATTTGCGTGGTGACGCGCATGATGCACTTAAAGCCGAGCTCAACCGGGTGGCTCAAGATAAGGGGGACAGTAGCTATATGACTGTTCGCTCTGCTGTGAACACCCAGGACAACCCTGCTGTTGGCAAAAGCCTGGTAGGGGATGTGAAGAGCACCACTTCAAAGATAAGAACGCAGCTCTACGGATTGGTCCAGGCCAGCCAGCGAGTTGCTCACCGTAACCAACGATCAGGGAAGCGTGTGGATGCTCGGAAACTACATCGTGTAGTGACGGGTGATACCCGCGTATTCCTCAAGCCGGAAGCCAAGAAA
>NZ_MIIZ01001062.1:0-1076 GCF_001743005.1 Shigella sp. FC1967
TAACAGAAGAAGAATTTAAAAATATTACATTTGAGCAATGTGAGTTTCATCAATGTGATTTCTCATCAGTAAATTTATCTCATTGTAAATTTATTAATTGTTTATTTGAACGTTGTAATTTAAGTTTGGCATATATAGCCAATACACGTTTTTCTAATACAGAATTTATCGGGTGTAAAACTTGTTGGTATCGATTGGACAAAAGCACATTGGCCTCGATTTGATCTCTATTCACAACTAAGCTTTAAAAGCAGTATTTTAAGTGGATGTAATTTTTTTTGGTTTAAAATTATACGAATCTATTTTTTGATGATTGTCGATTACACGATGTTGATTTTAGAAATGCAGAACTGAAAAAGTCAGTAATGACAAACTCTGATTTTGCGAACAGTCTGTTTATGCAAACCAATATTGAAGCCGTCGATTTTACAAATTCACATTCCTTTGATATTGATATCCGCCAAAATAAAATTGCAAAAGCGAAATTTTCAAAATTCGAAGCTCTTGATTTATTACGGTATCTTGATATTCAATTAGTTGATTAGTCGTAAGACTTAAAAAATAGAATGCTACGTTCACTTAAGTAGCATTCTTGTGTAATTATGCGCAATATAATTCCAAAGGTAATCCGTCAGGATCTTTAAAAAAAAGTAAATTGTTTATTGCTACTAGGATCAATTCTTATTGGTTCACAGGTAATGCCATTCTTTTGTAAATATTCAATGCTTTCTTCTATATATCAACACTAAAAGCAAGGTGGCGTAAAACCACAAGCTTCTGGATAATTTAAGCGAGCTGGTGGAGTTGGAAAGCTAAATAACTCAATTTGGTAGTTTTTGCCAAAAGCTAGCTCCGCCTTCCATGATTGTTGGGAGGCTCGGTATGTTTCTGTTAGTAGTGTTAAACCTAAAATATTACAATAAAAGTGTTTACTTACGTCATATTCAGTACAAATAATCGCGACATGGTGGATTTTGTTGAGTTTTAGCATAAATATTGAACTCTATTTTATTACGATTTTGAATTTTATTCATTATGAAACAAAATAAACGCAACAACAACTGATTAATATTTTA
>NZ_MIIZ01001063.1:0-1069 GCF_001743005.1 Shigella sp. FC1967
TATTTGAGAATTATAGTTAATAATACTTAAAATATTAATGTTATTACAGTATAGCAGGGAGGGATAAAATTTAATTTTATAAAAGCTCATTATTGTGGAGAAACTCAAATTAACATGTGGAAAGGTAATTACAAAAATACGATTAAATAACAAATCCATACTAGACCTTCCTCTTAGAGTAACCCCTATCATTTTTTTTAACGTGATTTAAGGAGATGATTATGTGGGAACTTTTACGAGATAATTGGTTTATTTTTATGTTATTACTTTGTCCGCTGATGCACCTCTTTATGCATAAACATCATCATGATAAAAACGGTTCACATGATTGCTGTAAAAATAAAGATGAAACAGCGACAATAGAAAAAAAGAAAACACATTTAGCGAAAAACGCCGTAAACCCTCGCCCAGTGCGGGCGGGGGGATATAAGGCGAAAAGCCCGCAGGCTCTAAAGATCAATCAGGCGTTGACTGGCTCTGAACGTAGGCTCTGAGTGTTTCAATCGTTGCCCCTCCGGTGCTGCAGACAAAGTACGACCTTGACCACAAAAGTCCCGTTTTACTTTGCGTCCATAAATGTGTGTTTTGCTGGCGCAGCAGGCGCGACGATACTGATTTCAGATTGTTGACCATCACACTGACCGCCAGTTTTGGCGGGTAAGTAACCAGCAGATGCACATGGTCAGGCTCTCCGTCCATCTCAATAACTTCGCATTCAAGTTTTGCCGCAGCGGAGTCAAATGCATCACGCAGTTGAGTGATCATCTGTCCGTCAAATAGCTTACGTCGATACTTTGTCGTAAAGATCAGATGCACGACCAGTTTACTGACACTGTGCCGCTTTCTGAGGGATCCCGCCAGTAAATCATCATGATTACTCAATTGATATATTGCCCTAACGTGTTAAAATAAAAACATTATATCAATGAGCGCTGATGATGTTAAGAGCAACAAAAGTACGCATCTACCCAACACCAGAACAGGCTGAATATCTCAACGCTCAGTTCGGTGCGGTTCGTTTTGCGTACAACAAAGCTCTGCACATCAAGAAAGACGCTTACCAGCGGCA
>NZ_MIIZ01001064.1:0-1060 GCF_001743005.1 Shigella sp. FC1967
TTTTGCACGAGGCATAATGCGCTTCATAGAAGGACCTTCGTCAACAAAGATCTTAGCTACTTTCAGATCATCAATGTCAGCGCCATCGTTGTGTTCTGCATTAGCAATAGCAGACTCCAGTACTTTCTTCACTAAACCAGCAGCTTTCTTGTTGGTAAAGGTTAAAATTTCCAGAGCTTGCGACACTTTCTTACCGCGAATCAGGTCAGCTACCAAGCGAACCTTCTGAGCAGAAGAACGAGCGTGGCGATGCATAGCGATAGTTTCCATCTCTTCCTCCTACCTTATTTTTTCTTAGCCTTTTTATCGGCTGCATGACCGCGATAAGTACGGGTCGGCGCGAATTCACCCAGTTTGTGACCAACCATTTCGTCGGAAACGTAAACTGGAACATGCTGACGACCATTATGGACAGCGATGGTCAAACCGATCATGTTAGGAAAGATCGTTGAACGACGGGACCAAGTCTTAACAGGCTTTTTGTCACCGCTTTCCACCGCTTTCTCTACCTTCTTCAGCAAGTGCAGGTCAATAAAAGGACCTTTCTTGAGAGAACGTGGCATGGCTTATCCTCTAATTATTTCTTAGTACGACGATGAACGATGAAATGTTCAGTGCGTTTGTTTTTACGAGTCTTCTTACCTTTGGTTTGAACGCCCCAAGGTGTTACTGGGTGTTTACCAAAGTTACGACCTTCACCACCACCATGTGGGTGATCGACTGGGTTCATCGCAGTACCGCGAACGGTAGGACGAATACCACGCCAGCGACTTGCACCAGCTTTACCCAGAACGCGTAACATGTGCTCAGAGTTGCCTACTTCACCGATAGTTGCACGGCAATCAGAAGGAACTTTACGCATTTCACCAGAACGTAGACGAATAGTGACATAAGCACCATCACGAGCAACGATCTGAACGTAAGTACCTGCTGAACGAGCTAACTGACCACCTTTACCTGGTTTCATTTCTACGTTATGAACTGTAGAACCAACCGGGATATTACGCATTGGTAAGGTGTTACCCGCTTTGATAGCAGCATCAACGCCAGACTGAACTTT
>NZ_MIIZ01001065.1:0-14897 GCF_001743005.1 Shigella sp. FC1967
CTTTAAAAGAAACAAACCCTATTATGATCACAGTTATGTTATTTTATTGTTAACAAATACGGTTAATGCTGTATATTTTTTCATAATCAGCTTTTCAGCGCGATTCAATTCCTTATACTGGCATGGCAAACACTCAAAATTGCCTTTTTTTAAATATTATTTTAAGTAATGGAATAGCTATGGATAAACAACAATCCAGAGTCTTCAGCCTGTTCTTTAAGGGAAGCCTCGTCAAACAAATACTCGTTGGTTTAGTTGCAGGGATCTTACTTGCTTGGTTAGCGCCAGAAGTAGCCAAGATGATGAGTCTATTAGGTACCCTGTTTATTAGTGCATTGAAAGCTGTCGCACCTATCTTAGTATGGGTACTGGTTATGGCTTCGATTGCTAATCACCGTCAAGGGCAAAAATCGAATATTCGCCCTGTATTAGTTTTATATCTGTTAGCAACATTCTTTGCTGCGTTAACCGCAGTTGTTGCCAGCTTTATGTTCCCATCAGTTTTAACGTTAGTTGTTAATGAATCACAACTCTCACCACCTGAAAATATTGCTGAAGTTCTTAAAGGCGTATTAATTAATGTGGTTGCTAATCCTGTTGATGCGCTGATCAATGGTAACTATATGGGCATCCTAGCGTGGTCTATCGGCCTAGGTTTAGCATTACGTCATGCAAGTGATACCACTAAAGCTTTAACGCAAGATTTAGCTGACGCAGTAACAAATCTAGTACGTGTTGTTATTCGTTTAGCGCCTATCGGTATTTTTGGTTTAGTGTCATCAACGATCGCAACAACAGGCTTTGAAGTGCTTGCAGGCTATTTACACGTTCTTGTGGTACTCATTGGCTGTATGCTGTTTGTCGCTTTAGTCGTGAATCCACTGATTGTATTTTGGAAAATTCGCAGTAACCCATATCCATTAGTATTGGCATGTTTGCGTGAAAGTGGTGTCACTGCGTTCTTTACTCGTAGTTCAGCAGCAAATATTCCGGTGAACATGGCAATGTGTCGTCGTATGAATTTAAACGAAGATACTTATTCTGTTTCAATTCCATTAGGTGCAACCATCAATATGGGTGGAGCAGCAATTACTATCACTATTTTGACATTAGCCGCAGTAAATACATTAGGTATGCCTGTTGATGTGCCAACCGCATTATTATTAAGCCTTGTTGCTGCAATTTGTGCTTGTGGTGCATCTGGTGTTGCTGGCGGTTCTTTACTGTTAATTCCACTGGCTTGTAGCATGTTTGGTATTAGTAATGATATTGCAATGCAAGTCGTTGCCGTAGGTGTGATGATTGGCGTGTTACAAGATTCAGCTGAAACGGCACTGAACTCATCAACGGATGTTCTCTTTACTGCAACAGTTTGTATCGCTGAAGATAATCGTATTTCAGATAATCCATTAACTGAAAAAAATAATGGGTAAAAAGGGTAAGTCGTAAGACAGGAAGCGCTGTAAAAATAATCATAATAAAAAAACAGAACCCCACATTTATGTGGGGTTTCTTTTTGCTATTTTAAGTTAATGATTTAGATGGTTAGCGCTAACTCAGTTCCTTGTCTAATAGCGCGTTTGGCATCTAATCCGCGAGCATCTTTTGCGCCACCAATAAGATGAACAGTTTTGTTTTCTTGTTCTAAAGGTGCAAATAGAGGATGGTAAGCGCGTTGCCCTGTACATAAGATAATATTATCAGCCATAAGAAGTCGTTGTTTTCCATCTTGTTCAATCACAAGGCCTTCTGGCGTAATTTTTTGATAATGACAATGTGTTAAGAATTTAACGCCTTTTTTCTCTAATGTGAGTCTGTGTATCCAACCTGTTGTTTTACCCAAGCTTAAACCTATTTTCCCTGCTTTACGCTGCGTCATAATAATGTGTTTAGTCTCGTCTCTAAGGTGGTCAGCGGGTTTAATGCCACCACGAGATGAAAGCGTCGGATCAATCCCCCATTCTTTGTTAAAAGCACAGGGGCTTAGGCTACTGCATTGTCCTTTTTGTGTCAGATAAAGACCCGTATCAAAGCCAATACCTCCGCTACCGATGATCACGACATTTTTACCTACAGGTTGATGGTGTTTTAAAACATCAAGGTAAGTTTTAACGATCTCATTATCTTGCCCTTCAATATCAGGACGATGAGGAGTAACTCCACTGGCTAGAATAACTTCGTCAAAGTTTTTAAGATGATCAGGGGTGGCTTCAATATTATTTTTTACAATCACACCTGTGAGTTGTAGTTGTCGTTTAAAGTAGCGTAAGGTTTCTTTAAACTCTTCTTTTCCGGGAATTTGGCTTGCAATATTCAGTTGCCCACCAATAACATCTTCTTTTTCAAACAGCGTGACATGATGGCCTCGTTTCGCAGCGGTTACCGCAAAAGATAATCCTGCGGGACCGGCTCCAACAACAGCCAGCCTTTTAGGTTGTTGAGTTGGAATAACGTGAAGCTCGGTTTCTCGACAAGCAAACGGATTCACTAAACAAGAGGCGGTTTGACCTGAAAAAATTTCATCAAGGCATGCTTGATTACACGCAATACAAGTATTGATTTCATCTTCGCGTTCCTGTTGTGCTTTACGCACAAACTCAGGATCAGCAAGAAAAGGGCGAGCCATTGAAACCATATCAGCACAGCCTTCCGCTAAAATAGCCTCTGCGGTTTGTGGTGTGTTAATTCGGTTGGATGTAATAAGTGGGATATTCACCTTTCCCATTAATTCACGCGTTACATTTGCAAATTGACCTCTTGGCACCATGGTGGCTATCGTGGGAATTCGCGCTTCATGCCAACCGATCCCTGTATTGATCATTGTCGCGCCCGCTTTTTCAACAGCTTTGGCAAGATAAAGTACCTCTGATGCATCTGAGCCATCTTTAATTAAATCCAGCATAGAAAGACGGTAAATAATAATAAACTGCTCACCGACAGCTTTTTTGATGCCTTCGAGAATACGTAAAGCGAAACGACAACGATTTTCAATATTTCCGCCCCATTGATCGTCTCGCAGATTAGTATGGCTGACTAAAAATTGATTAATTAAATAGCCTTCAGATCCCATAATCTCAACACCATCATAGCCCGCCTTTTGAGCTAATTGAGCACAGTGAATATAGTCATTGATAGTCTGTTCGATTTGTTGATGACTCATTTCTGTTGGCATAAAAGGGGTTATTGGGGATTGAATGGCAGAAGGGGCAACTAAGTTAGGTTGGTAACTATAACGACCGGTATGCAAGATCTGTAAAGCAATTTTACCGCCTTGTTGATGAACGGCGTCAGTAATGAGTTGATGAGTTGGTAGCTGGCTTTCACACATCAATGTTGCAGCGTGCGGTAATAACACACCTTGTTTATTGGGAGAGATCCCGCCAGTCACTATTAATGCAACACCTGCTGCGGCTCTGTGGGCATAAAACTGTGCAAGTTTTGGGGCATCATTCGGATTTTCTTCTAGTCCAGTATGCATAGAGCCCATAAGAATACGGTTTTTAAGTACAGTAAACCCTAAATCAAGAGGTGAAAATAGATGAGAATAATGTGCCATCAGATGCCCTTCTTAGACTGGTCAGATGAGATATCTATTAGCATAACGAGAAGTGAGTGATTAAGAGTTTATTATGTTAATAAGTTGTGATCTAAATCATGGAAAAGGTGAGTTGCTGGCTATAAAGCAATAATAATCTAAGTGATTAGCTAATGAGAAACAAATAGTGATAATAAAAAATTACACTCATTCATAATATTTCATCATATAATGTAATGTACCTATTAATACGTAATTAAAAACACACATCACTATTTTTGAATTTGGAGACGTTATGATTAATAAATTTAATCAACTTGTTGACTGTTCTGACTTGGGCAAATTGGTATTACGTGTTTCTCTTGGCGTTTTTAATGTTATTACATGGACTTCATAAAATGGAACCGGGTGGATTAGCAGGTATTCAGGGGATGTTAGCGAATTTTAATCTACCCGCCTTTATTGCCTACGGCACAGTGATTGGGGAAGTGGTTGCTCCTATCTTACTGATTATCGGTCTATTTACTCGTATATCAGCACTTGTTTTAGCGGGTACCATGTTTGTTGCCGTCTTAATGGTACATTCTGGCGATCTCTTTGCATTAAACCCTAAAACAGGGGGATGGGCACCAGAAAGCGCGGGCTTTTATCTCTTTGCTGCAATTGCTGTCATGTTTTTAGGGAGTGGGCGTTTTGCTGTTAAAAAAGATTAATAAATTTAATTATCAATAAATTTGAATCTTTTCGTTACAACTTGATTAATATTGATGAATAAACACCCAGATCTCACACTCTATGCAAACTGGATCTGGGTGTTATCTTTTAGGTAGCCTTATCGTTTCTCGTTTTCAGCCTAAGCTGTTTTTATTTTTGAGTTGCTGGTGTTAGCTTAAATACCTTTTCATTTTCACCTAACCATTGGCGAGCGACTTGATTTATATCGTTAACATTTAATGTTTTTATAATCGAAGGATCAGTAAGTAAACGCTGATACTGTTGGTCATCCGTGGCGACTTGTGCAAGGGCATCTGTCCAATAGCTTGCACTGTCATTCACCTGTGAATTTTCAGTTAGCCAGATATTTTTAGCCTCTTGTAACTCTTTATCTGTAATGCCTGACTGCTTCACTTCATTCACGACTTTACGAGCAAGAGTAATTAATTCATCTGCACGTTCAGGTGATGCCGTAAAGTTTAAACGGCCAGTATAGTAACTTGTCGGCACTTTCGTTAACATTTCAGAGAAACCCAGTGAATAAATACCCCCTGCTTTTTCTCGTAGATTGAGCCTTAAACGCTGGCTGATCACTGTATCCAGTAAATTTAATGCTAATACGTGTTGCTGTGACCATTGAGCAGGTGCAGCATATTGAATGCTAATCATGCTCTTATCACTACTTGCAATAGGGTATGTTTTATTAAACGAGGTCAGTTTAGGATTAATTGCGGGATCTGCCCAAAATAAGCGTTTTTCTGAGCGTGTTGGGAGACTTGCAACCCAGCGTTCAACCAGAGGTTTTACCTGATTAATATTGACAGGGCCACTGATGACTAATGTCATATCAGCCGGTTGCCCTAAAATCATTTGGTTTGTCTGCTGTAATTGTTGGACAGTAAAGTGCTTCCAAGCCCCTTGAGGTGAAACGACAAGACGTTCACCATTTTGATAGCTTTCTTTATTGATATTATCCAAGAAGGTACGTTCAACCGGTGTTTTTGAAATACCTAATGCCATGGCTTGCTTTTGTTGCTCTAACTTCTCGCCATTAAACTGCGGTGATGTCACTTTTAGATGCATTAATGTGAGTAAGGTTTCCAATTCATCAATCGGTGCTTCGCCTCGAAAGCCATGGAATAACAGTTCGCTATAAGGGCGTAAACTAATTTGGTGTTGCTTAGTAAATAACGCCAATTCACGCGCATTATAATGACCATATCCACTGACTTCAGGTAATTTTAATGCCCATTGCACCATGCCTAAGCTTTGATGTGTTTCAAGTGAAGAGCCACCCGGAATGCGCAGTGAAACTTGAATATTATCTTTGAGATAACTGTCATTTTTCACAATCACTTTGACGTTATTGCTTAGTGTCCACGCTTGTGTTTTTTCAATCGGCAGTGATTGCGTTGAAACAACTGAACCTGTGAGTTCAGGTTTAACATCTAATACAACGGTTTGCGTTTTTAGGGTAAATGCGCCGGGATTGGATCGCCTAATTTCTTGCCAGCGTTGTGCTGCTTTAGTTGCATTAAACAAACTCGCATCATTATCTGGGCCAATCACAGCAACTCGTGGCGATGACTGTTTTAGATATTGGGCAAAATAAGCTGACAATGTTTCAGGAGCCACTTTATTGATTAATTGATAGCTTAAATTTAGTGCCTGTTTTTTAGTTTGAATTGGCATATCCAACTCAATAGCCGTCGTGATTTGGTTGGCTAAATAATCGTGCTCGTAACGTTCTTCTCCTGCTGCTTGTTGACTTAGACGTTTTAGCATCGCGTTGCGCGCATTATCTAACTCTTCTTGCGTTACTGGAACAGAGGCTAGGCGTTGAACTTCGGTAAATAAGATATCTAATGCGCCTTGGTAATCATTACCTTTGGGATGCGCAATCATCAATTGTTGTGAACGACGAGCGTCTAGCATTGCACCTTGAGTATTGGCGCTAATAGAAGCTATTAGTCCATTATCAACAATAGTAGAGAAACGTTGATTTAAAATTGATAACCATAGTGAATCCATTAAGTCTTCATATTGGCCTTGGCGACTGTTTAAAGGGGCTGGCAAAGTTCGTTGTAAGGTAAACTGCAAAATACGTGAACCTTGTTCTTTATCGAAAACCGTTTTAACCAGTAGATCTTTATGATCGATAAAATGGTGCCACGATGGGTCGTCAATCCCTTTATTCTCGCTGTTTTTGGCGTTAAATAGTTGCTTAATATCGGCAATAGCATCGCCTTGATTAAAGTTACCGACGAGTACTAATGCCATTCTTTCTGGTTGATACCAAGTATCGTAATAGCGTTTTGCATCTTTCACATCGCCATGTTTAACGATTTCTAAATCACCAATAGGATCACGATCCAGATAACGGCTACCATAATAGCGCAACTCTTCTAACTGGCGGTTAATGCGAAAACCGATCCCTTGACGCAAACGCCACTCTTCAACAATAACGGGGCGCTCTTTATCAAACTCAATAGGGTCAAAGGTCATTTCAAATGCCCAGTCAGATAAGATCTGTAATCCCGTTTTAATTTGGATTGGGTTTGCATTCGGCAATGACAGCTTATAAGTCGTCGCATTTAAACTTGTTGCTGCATTTACATGACTCCCTAACTTCATGCCTAGACTTTCAAGTTGTTTAAAGCCCGTAGTTCCGGGAAAATGAGTTGTACCTTTAAATGCCATATGCTCAGTAAAGTGTGAAAAACCAAGCTGCTTTTCATCTTCTTGAACAGAGCCGCTTTTGACTAAAAGACGCATTTCTACCCCAGTCTGTGGGCGTTGCAGTAAGTAGACGTCTAAACCGTTATCGAGGGTAAAATGGCGAATATCAGGACGCAGGAGTAGCGTATTTTTGTCATTTTGATTAGAGCTGCTTGCCGCACACCCTAAAAGAGAAAGACTGACTGAAAGGATCAGTAAGTTACGATACATATTCGGTAACTCCAGTAGGTTGAGAGGAGGACACGGTAGGGGCTTTGAGTGAAATCACATGATCTGCAATCACATGGATGAAGCGCTGATGGCTGACTAAGGCAATCCCCGCGGTTGGCAGATGTTGTTTTAGCAACTGCAACATATTCAGTGCATTTTGTTCATCGAGTGCAGAGGTGGTTTCATCTAATAAAATAAGATCAGGTTTATTGAGTAATAAACGAGCAAAAATAAGGCGTTGTTGCTCACCACCAGATAGGCGTGTTGTCCAATCCGTTTCCAGTGAAAGTTGATTTTTTATTTTGTCTAAACCGACTAACTGAAGCACTTCTTCATACTCTTTAGAGGAAAATTGATTCGGCTGACAAGGATAAGCGAGCAAGCTGTCTAAACGTGCAAAAGGTAGATACATACGCTGTGGGATCCAACACACATTGGGTGAACGTTGAATTTCCCCTTTGAAATAAGGCCAATGTCCACTTAATGCTCTAAGTAGTGTTGATTTACCTAAACCAGAACAACCTTCAATAACGGTTAATTCACCTGTTTTTATAGTGAAGTGAATATCTTGGATTAACAGGCTGTTATCTTGCATAAATAGAGAAAGATTAGCTTTTAATTTAGTTTGTTTATCATTTAAATCAGAGACTTCTTGCTCATGATCGTGCTCTAAAAGCACCACGAAATTATAAAGACGCGTCACTGTGGCTTGCCATGCGGCAATCTCTTTATACGAGAAAATAAACCAACTTAATGCGCCTGCAACACTAGAGAATGCTTGTCTTAATTGCATTAATCCCCCTAGCATTAACTCGCCAGCAAGGAATTTAGGTAGGGCAAAAATAATGGGCGCCATTGCCGTCGCTTGTTGATAACCCACAGTGAAGAAAGCCAAATTTCTTTCGTAGCGGATAAGGTTATTCCAGTTACGAATAACCCCTAAAAAGCGACCCATTAATTCGTTGCGATCGCTGATTTCACCACGTTGACCTGCAATCGCATCGCCATGTTGTTTGCGAGTGATAAGCGCAGTACGGTAATCCGCTTCTTTGCGTTGTTTATCCATATTAATTTTACGCAATGGCGAACCAATAAACTGCGTAATGGTGATCCCAATAATGGTATAGATAATACAAGCCCAGAACATATAGCCGGGAATTGTCCATTCACTCCCCCCTAAGGTGAAAGAGATAGCGCCAGACAGCGACCAAAGAATGGTGGCAAAAGAGATAAGTGTGAGTAACGAGTGTAAAAATGTCACCGTTAAACGCATGGTGGATTCGATCAGTAAACGAATATCTTCTGCAATACGCTGATCCGGGTTATCAGGCTCTTGAGAAGTCAGTCTTAACATATAGTGTTTACTGTTTTTTGATAACCAGCGATCAAGCACTTGTTCAGTCATGCCTTCTCGCCAGCGAATAACCATTTTTTGGCGTAAGAAATCGCCCATTACTACCACAGTAATTAATCCCGCAATAATAATGACAAATTGTTGAAGAAGCTTGTACAGTGCTTGTCCATCAAGTTGTTGTAATGCGTTATAAAAACTACCATTCCATTCATTCATTTTGACGTTAAACCAAACGGAAGACAGGGTTAAGGTCAAAGAGACAATCAATAGAAACCAGCAGTAAAGGGCGGCACGCCGCCCCCAAAAAGGTGAAACTAAATAGAAAAATTGTTTTATTGTTTTCATTGCTTATTGGTCATATTTTTATTGTGTATCGACTTGGTTGCTCACATTAACTTCGTCAATTTATTAATAGTCGTAGCTGACTTGTAACCAGAACTGACGACCTGGTTCATACGATTTGTAATCTTTGTCTTGATAAGTGAAGTAGTCAGACACATTTTTAGTGTTAAGGACGTTATTGACTTCAACAGAAATACCTACACCATAAGCAAATTCAGGTTTCCAACCCAGTTTGGTATCCCAAGTAAAACGGCTACTGTAATTACGTTTTTTGTATTCAAATAATGGGCCATATTCACTTGGTTTTGGGGAACCATTATTGGCTTTTTCTGCTTGTGAACGAGCGCCATTCCATTGAAGGCGGTTATACCAAGTCAGATCTAAATTATCCCAAACACTAGTGAGTTCAGCCGTGACTTTTAATGGAGAGTTAAAGTTGCCAGAAGGTAAGTCTTTTGCATTGATGATTTTTCCGTCATACCACACTTTGTCGTAGTTCATCCCTTGTACACTAGGATCGAAGTTGGCATAGCCAGAATCTTTAGGTGTATTCGTTTTGCTTTGTTGCCAGCTAATAGAAGCATTAAAAACATGGTCAGCTTGCGCTAATTCCCACGGCTGACTATTTTTCACAGAAAGTGTTACGGTATCGTGAGTACTACGTCCATTGTTATTAAATTGACGAATTCTTATTTTATCTTTGTCATTTGGATATTTGGTATCACTACGCACTTCGTCACGACCTTCACGATGAACATATTGTAAACGCCATGTCGTGGATGCGATTTCTTGTTGTAAACCTAAAGTAATTTCATCGTTATAAGGTGTTTTTAGCGAATCGACGCCTTCAAAGTCAGTACGATTTTCCCAATCATTCGGATTGTCGTTATCACAAGAGTAATAGCAGTGCTGTAAGCCCGCATTCTGTGCGCCATAAAGCGCATAAGTCAGCATGGAGCGACCGTAGTAACGGTTTACACCACCAATAATTAAAGTATTACCAGTGCCCCAAATATCATAAGTTCCGCTTAAACGAGGAGCGATATTGTTTTTTTGAACAAAATCATCACGATCTAATCGAACACCTGGGCGTAACGTTAAACGTTTATATTGGATATTATCATCAAGATAAATCGAATAGTTTGTATACGAAGCATCATGTGTACCAGCAAGGAAACGTGTTGTTTGCTCTAATGAACCCATCCACTGATCATCCCAAGTGGAGCCAGTATAGGTATAGTTGTAGTAGGTTTTGTCGCGAATATAAGAGCCTTTAGTACGGCTGATCTCAAATCCTGTGGTTGGCTGATGGCTTACAGCACCCCATTCAACAGGATTAAATCGCATAATACTTTTGGCGTTATAGGTTTCTTGTTTGCTCTTCAAATCACCTTGACCACCACTACTTATCTGCTGTGGATTTTTCCAATCGGTGTAGTCCTTGATGGTCACAAATTCGTCTTGATCGTTAGAACGTTTATCTTCCAGATTTTGATAACCTGCCGTTAATTCTAATGAACCAAGATCAAGCTGATGTTTATAAAGTGCGGTAAAACTTAAACCATTATGCTCGTTGTCATAACCTGAGTTATAGACAGAGCCGGAGAATAAATAGCTTTTATATCTAGCAATATTACTTGATAAATCAAAAGTTTGCTTTTCCGAAATATCCCAAGAATATTTAATAAAATAGTTATCTGAGGTACGGGTTTGATCTTTATAATGAGGTGTTTGCTCAACTTGTTCCAGTTCACCATCAGGATGACGGATCACTCCACCTTCAGAGCTAATCATCATTGGGATCGTTGATTCACGACGAGATGCAGAGAAAATAAGCCCAGTATTGTCTGTTAAGCTTGTTTCAAACCAACCACCAAAGTTTTGTTTATCGTATTTTTTCTGGAATCGGGCTGGATTACTGAAATCATTATTTGCAGTATCAAAATTTAGTTTTGGATCGGTGAAAATATTGTTCCAGCTTGAACGAGTTGTACGATAATAGGCGTTGGCGTGTGTTTCACCAGACCAACGACGGCTTTGTACTTCAACGGTGCCACCCGTAAATCCGCCAAATTCCACAGGAATATTGTTATCGTAAACGGCTACGCTATCAATTAGGCGACTATCAAGGTACATCCCTTGTTCGTCACTACTAATGCGTGTGTTGGTTTCACCTAAATCTGATTTTGCAGGGTCAAAGTCATTGTTAAAACTGACACCATCAAGCTTGTAAGAGTTTTGATAACTACTAGAGCCGTGAATAGAAATACGAGAAGGTTTAATTTCACCCTGATTCATTGAGGTGCTGTCGTTATTGGAAAATTGAACAGCAGGGTTACTTTTTAGTAAGTCAGTAACGTTTCCATCACCTGTATTACGCTGTTTTATCTCTTCTGCGGTGATGTATTGCGGTGCGGAAACGACATCGGTAGCTGGATGATAAGCATTACCGACACCTGTGACTCTAACTTCAGGAATAACAATCTTGTTAGCCGTTGCGAGAGGACGAATAACAAATCCACTTCCTTGTGGAATAATTTCTAATCCACTCCCAATTAACACTTTTTGTAATGCGGTTTGGGTTTCAAATTGACCTGAAAGTGCTGGAGCACGTAGGTTTTTAACCGAATTCGCATCAAATAAAATTTGTACTTGCCCTTGTTTTGCAATGGCACTTAATGAATCAGCTAAAGACTGTTCTGGTAACGCCACAGAAACGGTAGATGCATAAGCGCAAGGTGCGGCAATAGTGGTACTTATTAGCAACGCTAGCAGAGACCTCTTAAGGATCCCTTTTTTTATTATTCATTTTCATTTCACCAATCCCATTCACTAACTTAATAATTGTTGTTACTAGGGAAGAGGGTGAAATGAGAATTATCCTCACCTGTAAAAAAGAATATTTTTCATATTTCTTTTTACTTATTGATAATTAACGCATTATTTTTATCAGTAAAAACAACATTAACCGGTAATATAAGTGGCATTGCGGTAATAAAGTCTTTGGCATTGTTTATGTTAGCGATCCCTGAGACTTTCATTTTGGCAATTTCGGGAGAGGAAATTTGAATATTGATATCAAGATAAGGCTTGAGTTTGGTGATCACCTCATTCAGTGGACGCTCAAAGAAATGCAGTTGGCCAAAACGCCAACTTCCCACGGAATCAATATCAACGGAAGAGATAACAAAATGGTCACTTGCTAATGTGCTGGTGGCCTGAGAGCCTGCATACAAATAGTCTGGAGAAGATTTTGCTGTTGCTTTTACTTCGACGATCCCTTCATGAACAGCAACGTTAATTTGATTGTTATCGTAGCGACTAACTTCAAATTCGGTACCAACCACTTTAATTAATCGGCTATCAGCATGAACATAAAAAGGGCGATACGGATTTGATTTTACTTTGAAATAAGCTTGTCCTTTATCTAGCCATAATCGTCTCTCTTCTTGCACATAAGCCACTCTTACCTGTGTATTTCTGTCTAAATAGACTTTAGAGCCATCGGCTAAGGTCATTTCTTTCGGTAAGTCACTGGTTGCAAGTGTCATATTGTCCATCAATAATGCAGGCAAATGACTGTAAGGAAGGTATAAAACAGTGAGTAAACAAAGAGTCGCCGTGGTGTGGAGCATGGGACGCCAAAGGGCGCGTTTTTTCTTTTCAACTGTGGCTATTGTCGGTCGTGGTAATGCATCGCATTGACGCCAGATCCCTGCAATCTCTTGATACGCTTGTCGGTTTATATCATTTTCTATCCATATCTTAAACGCTTGGCGTTGTTTGGGCGTCATTCTTTGGCTGTGTTGTCGGGTAAACCAAAGTGCGGCTTGCTCATCAATCGATTCATTGAGTAATTCATCATTAGTCTCCAAAAAAAGGGAGTCTATATCCTCATCTGTGTGAGGTTTAGTTTCCGGGATATTTTTTTCCGGCTTACTCATCATTCGTGCATTTCTCCTGTCCTGCATCGACATATCTTTTGCAATGTAATAGGGCAGCCGCAATATGTTTTTCCACCATACTGATTGATATTTCCATTTGTTCTGCAATTTCGCTTTGTGATAGTCCATCAAAACGATAAAGAACAAAGGCTTCTCGACGGCGTGGAGGTAATGTTTCAATTGCTTCGCTAAGTAGATCTAAACGCTGTTGATGCTCAAGGACATATCCCGGATCAAGCTTCGTAGTATAATTTTGAGCGGCGTCATCTAGTTCACAATCATCCTGATAGATATCTTTTTGCTTTTGATTTTTTTTCCAATGGTCGATCAACACGTGGTTCGCTATTTTAAACAGAAAAGCACGCTGTTCTTGCACAGGTGTTTGTTCTTTTCTGTTTAGCCATAGCGTAAACACATCTTGAGACAAATCATCTGCATCATGGTAATTCCCCGTACGTTTGTGGAAAAAACGCACAAGTTGCCCGTAGGTTGATTGATAGGCACAACTAATTTTTTGTGCCAATGATTTATCGCTAGCCATATTCTCTGGTGTCTAAAAAAGAGTGAAATAATAAGCTCTTACTGCTTCTGAAGCGAACAAGTTATGATAATTATCAAGCTAATTTTTTATTGTATTATTAATAATAAGCAATATCATTTGTGTTTGTATTATGCCTATAATTCATCAGAAAGAAAATCAGAGGCAAGAATTATGAGTAGTATGTCGGCGACTTTTTCACGCCGTAGATCATTTTCTATTGGTGGATTAACCGCCAGTATTTTATTTCATGCGACCTTAGCCGTTGTCGCGATCGGCTGGATAACCTCTAAAGATGAACGCTATGGCGTTTTACCACCCGCGATGACAATGGATCTTGGTATTTATCAATTAGCGCAAGCAGAAACAAAAGAAGTCCCTGTTGGGCCTGAGAAAGTGATGTCTGTTCCTGAACCCGCAGAGACAGAGCCTGAACCTATCAAAGAAGTGTTAGATTTACCTAAAATGCCAGTAGTAGAACAAGGTACTTATGAGCGTGTTCCAGAAAAACCGAAAGTAAAGCCCGTGGTGAAGCCAAAACCTGTTGTGGTGAAAGTCCCTGATGATCTTCCTGTTTCAGAAGCACCATCAGATATAACAAGCGCACCTATTTCTGGCTCTAATTCAAGCAGTCGTGCTCAATTTAATAGTTTATCTTCCTCTTCAGTGAGCGGACAAATTGGGTGGGAAAGTTTAATTCATAGCCATATTAATGCCTATAAACGTTATCCACGAACAGCATTGCGCTTTAAAGCAACGGGGGTGACACAAGTTGCGATTGTGTTAAATGCAAAAGGTGAGTTATTAGATTCGAAAGTGGAAACATCGTCAGGTAATCGTATTCTTGATAAAGAAGCGTTAAATACCATTAAACGCGCTTCGCCATTTCCAGCCCCAGACAGCGATCGTTTAGAAAATGGAAATATTTCGTTTACCGTACCTTTAAGTTTTGATTATAGGCAAGAGAGCTAATTCATACCTCTTCTACCGTTATTTATTACATTTCAGACTAATTAAATAAAAAGCAGAGAATAATCTCTGCCTTTTTATTATAGAATAGAGTAAATAAATTAATTATTTACTCATACGCTTGTACTTCATACGACGAGGCTGAATAGCGTCGTTGCCTAATGTCCGTTTTTTGTATTCTTCGTATTCAGTAAAGTTACCTTCGAAGAACTCCACTTTACCTTCATCTTGGTAATCGATGATATGTGTCGCAATACGGTCAAGGAACCAACGGTCATGGGAAATAACCATGGCACAGCCTGGGAACTCTAACAGGGCATTTTCTAATGCACGTAAAGTTTCACGTCGAGGTCATTGGTTGGTTCATCGAGCAGTAACATATTGCCGCCAACTTGTAGCAGTTTAGCAAGGTGTAAAACGACCACGTTCACCACCAGAAAGCTCACCAACACGTTTACCTTGATCCACACCTTTAAAGTTAAAGCGACCAACATAGGCACGGCTTGGAATTTCAAAGTTACCAATGCGCATAATGTCTTGGCCACCTGAAAC
>NZ_MIIZ01001066.1:0-1059 GCF_001743005.1 Shigella sp. FC1967
TCATGATGCCGGTAGCACAATCATTTGTACTGATAAAAGAAATTTCAATAAAAAAACTTGCTAACAAAAAACTTCGATCAAGCTTAAGAAAAAGCATGTATTACAGAACCAGAGAATGGCACTATAAAAATATTGCACCGATGATTTTATGTGCAGAGTATCTAGATATATTCAACTCTACCCATCAACAAATTCAACCTGAAGACTACAAAATTCATTGTTTTCATGGTAAGCCTGAATTTTTAGAGATCCAATTCTCTCGATATGGCAATGAACGCTTTATCAATATTTATAATACACAATGGGAACTATTGCCTTTCTTAATGGGATATAAAAAACGCACCAGCAAAAATACCAGCACCAACTCAACTTCATGAACTACTAGATCTTGCTAAGAAGCTATCAGCTGAGTTCGATTATTGTCGGGTAGACTTCTATCTTGCTAATAATAAAATTTATTTTGGTGAAATGACATTACTCCTTGTAATGGAATAGATAAATTCATCCCATATGACTGGGATTATAAGTTTGGTGAAAAATGGAAGTTTAGCTTAGGAAGTAAAGAATAACGTTATCTACTTTATAGCTTTTAGATTCTATGAATAGTAACTATGTAGAGCGATTTTTATTTATATTAATCAAAATATTGCAAAGTCATCAAGGTTAAAATTTATACTAATCCAGATACATAATTCAGTAATTAAACTATTGTATCAAAATATCCTGCCATCTATTGAAGAATAGGTGGCATATTCTTTTTGTTAGCATCTAATGATGCAATTCAGAATGATCTGGCTGAATCAATCGCTATTCCGATATTTATATATCTTCAATCAATGCTAAAATACCCAGCTATTACTTGACCGACTGGTTTGAAGAGTCTACTCTCAGTGCGGTTTTTCGCATATTGTTAAAGTATGCTTATATAACAAAACTCTTATATTACATAGAGATAAGGGTTTTTCGAGATGAATTTTGGCGCTCTGGGGGCCGTAAACCCAGTGCGGTAGCTTTGTATATTCAATGCTATAAATTATAATATATTAAATATTAGGGTAA
>NZ_MIIZ01001067.1:0-1054 GCF_001743005.1 Shigella sp. FC1967
CCCCCGCATCTGCTGTTGTGGAGCGCAGATGAGTTGGCCCCGATGCTTTTGGGGCTAACGATAGGGGTCATCATCGGTAAGGCCCTGATCTGCTTTCTGGGGGGGTTACTTGTAACCAACCTTTATCGCCGATTCAGGGATAACCATCCGGATGGATACCTGCTCCACATGATCTACTGGGCCGGGTTCATCATGACCAAGGCCAAATCTCTCAAGAACCCGTTTGTCCGGAGGTATTTGCCTTGAACCTGAAAAAGTATCTCAAGACCTGGGAAGGGACCCAAACAGAAAATAAGTGGGGACGAATCTTCCAGGGTGGTCTTATTGCTATCGTTTTCCTGCTGGTGGTCCAAGTATTCAGCAAGGAAACCATCGTCACTATCCAGCCTTTCACGCTTACGGAAGAAGCCTGGGTGACGAAAAATAACGCCTCTCAGTCCTATAAAGAGGCTTGGGGTTTCGCTTTTGCTCAGCTCCTTGGCAATGTGACGCCAGGAACCGTTGACTTTGTGAAAGAACGGATCACCCCGCTTCTCTCCCCGAGCATCTATCAGGACGTGATTGATGCCATCGAAATTCAAGCTCAACAGATCAAGAACGACCGCGTAACCATGCGGTTTGAGCCGCGTTTTGTTGAGTACGAGCCCAAGAGCGACAAGGTGTTTGTCTACGGATATTCCTACGTCAAAGGGGCTTCTTCTAACGAAGAGCGTAGCGAACGCTCCTACGAGTTCGCCATCAAGATTTCAAACTACGCGCCCGTGCTGGACTACATCGACACCTATGTAGGAAAGCCACGCACCAAAACTGTTTTGGAGCAACTCCAGCGCAAAGAAGAAAACCGGAGAAAGCATGAAGAACAACGCTAAACTTTCGCTCCTGGCGCTGTCCTTGGCGCTTGGAACTTCAATGGCCTATGCCTCGGATGACATTCCTGTTGTCCCGGCCAGTGTTATGAAAAAGGATGTTCCTGCCCCTGTGACGTCAGGACAAAGCTCCCATGAGGTTGTGGGCAGCATGAATGAAAACCCCTTACTGACGATGAAGCCGGGGG
>NZ_MIIZ01001068.1:0-1039 GCF_001743005.1 Shigella sp. FC1967
AAAGATTTCATACATCTCATTCTAGATTATAAAAGAAAGAAAAATAGATTTATTGCGTTTGAAACCTTTATTAAAAAAGAAATAAACATTCATAAACCTGAAGGAATGTTTGAATATTTATTTCTTGGTAGCGACCAAATTTGGAATACATCTTATACTAATGGTATCGATAAACACTACTATGGCATATTTGATAACTTAACAGCAAATAATACTATATCATACGCTGCAAGTATGGGAACATCCAATATAAATTCAGAAGATGAATATACCTTTATTAAATATTTAGAAGGTTTGGATGGCATTGGTGTTCGTGAAGAAAAGCTTGCAAATTACATAAGCTCAATTAGCAGTTTAAACCCAGAAATTACTCTAGACCCAACATTGCTACTTTCTAAGTCAGAATGGAGGTCATTGAAAGATAGTGCAAGCATTCATGTAGATGAAAAACCTTATTTATTAATATATGAAGTTCACGAACACTCATTAACCCAACAAATCAAAGAATTTATATCAAAAAAAATTAGGACTAAGTATTGTATCATTATCGTCTAGAACGGATTGTTATACCAATAAAAATAATATCACAGATGCGTCACCTAATGATTTTATAAAATTATTTTCAAATGCTAGTTTTGTTATTACGACATCTTTTCACGGTACTGTATTTTCTATAATAAATGAAGTTCCTTTTCTAACCCTGAAATTTAATAACGATACTGATATACGAAGCGAGTCATTATTAGGACAAGTAAATCTACTAGAAAGACATATTGAAAGCATAGCAGACATTGATAACCTTCCATTAGAATTTAGCTTTGAAGAAAGCAATTTACTACTTGAAAAATATAGAAAAAAATCAAATAGATTTTTTAAAACGTCACATTCGAGGCTAGTTAACATGAAAAAAATATTATTTGTTTTTCATGATTCTAAACCTAAAAGCGGTGCAACTGCTTCTATGTTAGATATAATAAATAATTTATTAAAAAAAAATTGATCTGCAATATTTGCCTTGAATTCCAAATTAATAAACGTA
>NZ_MIIZ01001069.1:0-1031 GCF_001743005.1 Shigella sp. FC1967
ATTTTCAAGAGTAGTCGTAATTATAGTTGTCCCATTTTGGGGTAATGGATAATTTGAATCATTGAATCAGCCCAAGGGAATGAATTATTTATTTGTATTATTTATAGCTAATTAATGGATTCATATCTATTTTTTAATCAATTATAATAATTGATTAAAGTGATTCTCTTCTGAAAAGAGAATTAAGTATTACAGAGATATCTCATAGAGCTAAAATTATTAATCAAAGAATGTCACTTTGTGACTAAACTTTCTAACAAAAAGAAATTATAAATAAATTTTTTACAAGTTTAATGGGTAAAAAATCGAAATACAAAAGCGCATAAAAAGGAAAGAAACTAAATGATTTTTTCCAGAGCATAATATTCCAGTATACTTTAAATTCGTTAAAAGCCTTGACAGAAGATCGTCTGTCATATGCACCATCCATTCTTACTTTAACTAACACTTGCTCAATATTTCCACATGTTGCACCATTTTTTTAAAGCTTGAAAACCAGAGAGCAATATCTTCATTTAAAGGATAATCAACAGGGTAGAAACCTATTTTAGCTAATGATGTGCGCCGAAAGCAAATTGTTACATGAGCGAATGGTGATGCTTTATAAATAACTTTAAAAAATTTCTTCATGCGTCAATGGATAACAACGGGTTGCTACTATGTTATTTGAAGAAGCTATAAATTCCTGTATAGAACCTCCGGAAATGTCTATAATTGGATTGTTTTCCATATATTCAATTTGATATTGAAGCCTATTGGGTAATGATAGGTCATCTGCATCCATGCGGAAAACATATTTTTCATCTTCTAAAATAGAAATTAGTTTGTTAAGTCCTTTAGCTAAGCCTACAGGATTTTTTGAATGAATTGATTTATATATAAATCCAGAGCTTTCAATAAATTCCATCATATTTTTACTAACATGACCATCAATGTGTAAATAGACTTTAATTCTATCTTGTTGAATGGATTTTTGATTAAATGTTATGGATTTGATAGCACTAACAAAATCCTCATATTTATCATTTTTA
>NZ_MIIZ01001070.1:0-1029 GCF_001743005.1 Shigella sp. FC1967
AAAACAGGTGCCTTTATAAAAAAAACATCGGATTAGTAGAGGTTGGAATGGTGTTTTATTTGGTAGTTTCCTTTTTTATTAGCCAGCAACAAGTTTCTCGATATGAAAATGGAAAAAAATATTTTATCCATTACAATGTTAAATAAATGCTTAAAGATATTTGATTTAACATGGGATGATTATATTAGAGAAGTTATCTATAATGATAATCCAAAAAATAATATTGATGTAATTATCTAACGCTATTATTCATTGGCTTTTTCTCTAATTCCATTACAGAAAAGTATTGAGACTAATATATATAAAATTAATTTAAAATTAATTTTATATTGCTATGTTTTTGTCTGAAAAAGAAGTGTTTATATTTATAACTTACGAAAGGTGTTAAAATGAAATTATTAAAATTATCTAGTCTGGCTGCAGTATTAACAATGGCATTTGCTGGATATGCTAATGCTGCAACTGTGACAGTAAATGGTGGTACCGTTCACTTTGTTGGGGAGGTTGTTGCTGCTGGTTGTTCTGTCGATAGCCAATCAATGAATCAGACCGTTGAAATGGGTCAGGTAAGAACTTCTGCTTTTGCTGCTAAAGGTGATAAATCTGACGCTAAAGATTTTAATATTACTTTAAATAATTGCGATACGGCTATTGCAAAGAATGTTGCTTTCTCATTCTTAGGTCAAACATCTACCGCTAATGATATTCTTGCACTTTCTGGTAACACGGATGGTTCAGCAAAAAACATTGGTATCAATATTATTGACCAAGGTGGTATTAATCTTAAAGTTGATGGCAGTACTTTTGGTGCTAAAACTGTGCTGGTTAATGGACGAAATGTCATTCCTTTAACTGCACGTTATATCTCTACTGGTGATACTGTACAAGCTGGACAAGCAAATGCAGTAGCTACATTTAATGTTCAGTATGACTAACTGATAGTAAAGCAGATATGAGGATCCTCATTTTCATATTTGCATTAGCGTTACCACTTTTAGGAAATGCTAAAAAGTGGTAATCTAGATGCAA
>NZ_MIIZ01001071.1:0-1029 GCF_001743005.1 Shigella sp. FC1967
ATCACTAAGTAATATGATTAATGAAAGGGATGAATCGCTGAAGGAAGTATATTGAAAATACAAAAACAGATTCAATCTCTACCGCTAACGAATATACCAATAATAAAATTAAGAATATCTTTATTGATAACGATATTGCACTTAAAAATATGGATAATAAAATCAATAAAGTAGACAAAAGAGCAAGCGCGGGTATTGCCTCTGTTGCGGCAATGGCTAATATTCCTTATGTAACTAATCATACGTTTAGTTTAGGCGTCGGTGTTGGTAATTATCGAGATGCTAATGCATTTGCAACAGGTGCTCAGTATCAAATAACAGAAAGCGCCATTATTCGCGTTTCTGCTTCATGGAATACAGAAGATCGCGGTGTTGTTGGCGGAGGTGTCTCTTATGGCTGGTAAAGCACTTTTGTAGTGTGCCCAATAGAATAAAAAAAATAGAGATAAGGCTGTTTCTTTTTTATCTATCTACTGGCTTTTATGTTTTGGATTTGAATAATAAAGGTAACAGCCTTTGTTTTCTATAATGAGTAACTTATGATCTATCTTCATTCTGGTGGTGGTATTTTTTGAAAAAACAAGCAAGAGTTAATCAGGTCGCTACGGAAAAAAGCGCAAGAACTTGCTAAAAATAAGAGAAAAAAAAGTTGCACAACTTAGAACATTTGCAGACTTCTCTGTTGATATTGAAGATGTTGGGGTGATCTTACTGATTGAACCCACTATTGAATTAGCGCTTGAAGTGGGACGACAGTATTCACAATCCATGGATATTGTGGTTGCTGAAAGTGCAACAGCAGGAAAGAAACTGACCATTTGTCAGATTGAATTTGCAGTAACAAAAATCTGTGTTCTCTGATATTTGGAGTTATTCAGTTATCCACATTAACTGTGGATAACTCTTGTCTTACATGTTAGTAATCTTATTATTAATTGATTTTATTATATATTTTATATTGATTGAAAAATATCCATTTAAATTAATGTCCTTAATACTTTGTTATTATTCAAAATGATAAAGAACATT
>NZ_MIIZ01001072.1:0-1028 GCF_001743005.1 Shigella sp. FC1967
TATTAGTACAACTCCCTTATTCTTGGTTGCTTTTTTTAGGTAAACATCTTGGGTTGTTATCTCGTTTCTTTGTCAAAAGAAGAGTCTCGATAATAAAGAAAAATTTAGAATTATGTTTCCCTAATAAAGATAAAAATGAAATTAACAAGCTTGTTATGGATAATTTTATCATCACTCGGTGTTGCATTATTTGAAACAGGCATGGCGTGGTTTTGGAGTGATCGCCGATTAAAAAAATCTCTTTGAAGTACAGGGGATTTCCAATTTTACTGACGCAAATGATAAAAATGCTGGAATTTTATTAATTGGTATACACACTATGTCACTAGAGTTGGGTGGACGCATTATGGGACTTTGTTTTCCTGTGAATGCGATGTATAGGCCACATAATAATAAAGCGATGGAGTTTATCCAAACTAAAGCAAGATGCCGATCAGATAAAGGTATGATAGATAGACGTAACTTAAAGTTTATGGTGATGGAGTTAAAAAAAGGGAAAGCAATTTGGTTTGCGCCTGACCAAGACTTTGGTTTAAAAGGTACAACATTTTCTCCATTTTTTTTCTGTTGAAAAAACATCAACCTCAAAAGGTGTTGCTATATTAGCAAAATTATCAGGAGCACCTTCTTTGACTGTTACTTTGGTTAGAAATGAAAATCAAAACAACAAAAAATACAGTTTAATTATTGGTAAAGAACTGAATAATTATCCTTCTGAAGATATTCAAAATGACACGGATAGGATGAATAAATTAATAGAAACAGAAATTATGCGAGCTCCAGATCAATATCTATGGGCTCACCGTCGTTTTTAAAACTCGACCAGCAGGTGAAGCCAGTTTTTTATAATTAATTATTAATGTATTGTATAAAAAGACCAATACATGATGTATTGGTCACAGTAAATACTGGAAGCAATGTGAGCAATGTCGATTGTGAAAAGCCAAGTAAAATACTTAACTACTCACAATGTAAAGGATAATCATTATCATTTAACTTGTCAACCTCAAGATTTGTATGGAATTAGA
>NZ_MIIZ01001073.1:0-1028 GCF_001743005.1 Shigella sp. FC1967
GAATAAAAGAGTAAAAAGAATAAGCAGGAGTGAAAAATGATGGTGGTTTATTTAATAAATTATTAACTGTACTGCTTCGTTGTAAACCATCAATAGAAAAAAAGTAGAATAAATGTATAAAATGAAATAATTAAGATTGATAAGATATTTAAAAGTTTATCTCTCATAAAATCTCCCAAAAAAGAACTTTTTTGGTTTTTTCAAGGGATGTTACTCGCGCATTTGAACCAAATAAGGCAGTAAAACTTTCTGTAAAATTAGGAAACGTCACTCTAAAAAAAGAGCCTATTGTTCCACTACCGGCTAATTCACCTTTATTCCATAAATCAATATGGTCACCGGTTGCTATTTTTTTCTCCTGCCCGTAACCAATAATCCTGAAAGAATATGATACCAGTTTTACTTGATATTACACTTTCGTATGAGCTACCAGTTAATTCTATTGTTTTAGGATAACCTGCAAAAGGTTGATTTTGTAAATAATGACTTAATTCTTGTGCCCTAATTGCATGTATCCCTTTTTTTTGTTTTATCGTCAGGTGTTGGACAATGCCAACAACGAGTGCCACGAAAACTCCTCATGAGTATTCCACATTGATACAGTGCTTCACTGACATGTATAGCACTGTGATTTAAAAAAAACATCATCCTTTGTTTTAGGATCTTGATGTTCTACTGTTGTAGAAGGATAAGCATCCCATAGTTGTTCAAATTGTAAAACAGTGAGGGGAACTATTTTTATTGAATTTGAATCACTAGTAGTTTTTAGTTGTTGTTTTTTCTATTGGGCATTCTCTTCTCCTTGTTCTATTTTTTCTAGTGCTTCATCTCCCCCATAAAATTTTAATGTCAGTTCAATACCTGTTTCAAATCGCTCTGTTAATCCCATGTTATTTGTGTATCCGAATAAAACCTTACCATTATTTGATGTTATATAATAAGGATAATTAGGAATAGGTTTTCCTGTTTATTTATTAGTTGCTTTGATTGCTCATCGTGAATGGTATCAGGAAATTCAATTTCTAATG
>NZ_MIIZ01001074.1:0-1021 GCF_001743005.1 Shigella sp. FC1967
AATAACAGCTCCTGCTTTGGCGGCTAAAACGGATACTTATAACTGTGAAGGTCAAAAAAATTAGAGTTTCTTTTCCTACTGAACAACTCGCTGTTATGTATTACAACAATGAAATTATTGTTTTAAAAGAAGCCATTGCGGCTAGTGGCGCTCGTTATGTCGGTGAGAATTTTCAAATTTGGGGTAAAGGAAAAAGGTGAGTTTAATTTAGCTACAATTTCAGAAGATGATGCAGTTAATGGACGTTTTGCTGAAGATAAAAGGGCGCACTTGTGAATTAGTAAAAATAAGGTAAAAACTTAGTCATAAATAAAGAAGAGGACAATTTATTGTCCTTTTTTATAAGAAAAAAGATTAAGTAAATATAATAATTTAAAGTAACAATAACGAGTATAGAAAAAATAATAACACATTTTTTATCACATAAATTAGATGGTCATAAAAAAATAAAATCAGTTATAAATAGAGTCTTATTGTGATTTTTAAAGGTTTTTTATGATTATTGAATATACATCTAAACATACTTGTCACTTATCTAAAATAGAGAAAGAAATACTGTATTCCTTATTAACAGAAAGTTTTGGTGGTGATTTTTCATTAGACGATTTTCAACACGCATTAGGTGGCATGCATATATTTGCTTATGATCAAGAAAAGATAGTAGGGCATGTTGCTGTAGTTCAAAGAAATATGGCGATTGATAATAATCCTATTGTAGTGGGATATGTTGAGGCAATGGCTGTTTTGAAGGATTATCGTCGACAAGGAATAGGTAAAGAGTTAATGATCCAAGCAAATGGTATTATCAAATCGTGTTATCAGCTTGGACTACTCTCTGCTTCAGAAGAGGGTGTACCACTATATTCTCTATTAGGATGGCATAAATGGAAAGGTAAGCTCTTTGAATTAAATCAAGGTGTTTATAAACAAACAGAAGGAGATGATGAAGGAATTATGGCATTAAGCATTCTAAATGAAATAGATTTAACTTCGTCACTATATTGTGATTTTCGTTGTTGGG
>NZ_MIIZ01001075.1:0-1021 GCF_001743005.1 Shigella sp. FC1967
CCATCTGTTGTATTTGAATTACCTGATGTAAGTAAAGAAGAAGAACACGATGAAGTAACTTACGTTACAGTGTCACCAAGTTTACAACGAAGATGCGCTGGATCTTTCCTTAAAACTTTATAGCCAACTTGTTTATTTATGACAATGCCCCACACATCAGTAGTAAACGTGCTATTCGTTTACCCGGTGTACTCTGCTTTAGTACGGATAACCACACATTTAAGTCTGTAAAAAAACAAATTGAGCAAATAAATTTATTGAAAAAACAGCTTTCCAATATTGTCACTAAAGAGTCAGGTATATCAAAGGAAGAACGGTTTGATTTCGTCCACAACCAATTAAAAGGCTTAATTACACTCAATGCTTATCGTACCCTCACCCTACTGTCTGATCCAGATACAGTACGTTTTGGTTGGGCTAATAAGAATATTATTAAAAATCTAACGCGTAACGATGTTCTGTCTCAATTAGAAAAAAGTCGTGAAGCCAATCGTGCTGTCCCTCCCTATACCCGTGAACAATGGGCTGAACGTCTCGATAAAGAGATCATCACGCTTTCTCAGTTACCTGAAAATGCAAAATTAAAAATAAAGCGCCCTGTCAAAGTACAACCTATTGCACGTGTTTGGTATTCAGAACAACAAAAGCAAGTGCAATATGCGTGCCCCTTGCCTTTATTCGCTTTCTATATTGATAAAGAAAGCGACTTTAAACCAGTTATAGGCGAACTTCCTGATTATGATGCCGACAACATTCAAATTCGCCATCGCCCTAAAGCTAAAAAGCTACAATTAATTATTCCAAGAATGCATTTGTATCTTGAAAAATAGAGAACTTGTTATTTTTCAATCAGTTTAATTGAGCTTCCTAGAAGAATTTGCTGAAGATAATCATTAAGCTGAGCAAAGTGGTTGTCTTCAATATCTAAATGGATTGTTATCACCAACGCGTTTTTTAATACAAAGGTAATATTTTTTCGATCTAGGGTGATTTTTTCGAGCATATTAATGGCTTCAATATC
>NZ_MIIZ01001076.1:0-14896 GCF_001743005.1 Shigella sp. FC1967
AGGTGTATGGATGGTTAATGTCCATGCGAGTGGTGGAAGTCGTATGATGCGAGCAGCTAAAGAGAGTCTTGCTGTATTTGGTAAAGATGCACCACTTTTAACGGCGGTGACGGTACTGACCAGCATGGATCAATCTGATTTAATTGAATTGGGAATAACATTGACACCTGCAGAACAGGCAGAACGTTTTAGCGTTACTGACAAAATCTTGTGGTCTTGATGGTGTCGTCTGCTCTGCACATGAAGCAACGCGTTTTTAAACAGGTTTGTGGTGACGATTTCTTATTAGTCACGCCGGGGATCCGTCCAGCAGGAAGTGATGTTGGCGATCAGCGTCGCGTAATGACACCAGAGCAAGCTATTGCAGCCGGTGTTGATTATATGGTGATTGGACGTCCAATTACACGTAGTGATGATCCACTAGAAACGTTGCAACAAATTAATCGTTCTATACAAGGTATGTAATTAACATGGATAATAACTCTCGTTTGGTTTATTCCACAGATACGGGGCGCATAAAAGAAGAAGAACAAAAGCCAACTCGTCCTGCTGGTGATGGTATTGTACGTATTCAGCGCCAAACTAGTGGCCGTAAAGGCAAAGGCGTTTGCGTTGTTTCAGGTATTGATCTTGATGATGCAGAGTTAACTAAACTCGCAGCTGAGCTGAAGAAAAAATGCGGCTGTGGCGGTAGTGTTAAAGACGGTTTAATTGAAATTCAAGGTGATAAACGTGATTTAATTAAATCACTATTAGAAGCCAAAGGAATGAAAGTTAAGCTTGCTGGTGGTTGATTTCACGAGCTAGCAATGAAATGAATAATGGTGCGCTGATTTTTTATTGAGATCAGCGCATTTTTTATTGTTATGAATAGATGTGTTTTTAAAGGTATTTTATGAAAGCGTATTTAATGGCAGTTGTACTGTTATATTCTTCTGTGCTTTTTGCAGAAAAACAAGATTGAGAACGTGGTTGTTCATGATAAATATTGCTCTTCACCAGAACAAACTATGGATGAAGTCTTTGAGAATGGGGCACTAACATATTGTGCTTATGCCGGGCTTTCAATTGTAGATGCATATAAAAAATATGTTAATGAGCATGATGAAGATTATCTCGTAAAAACCATTAAGGTGAATAACAACATCCAAAAAGAGTATTTAAAAGACAGTGTTTCTGTTGATTATAAATGGGAAAATTCGAAGAAATTAATGATAGAACAGCAGTTTGCAGGTGGTTTTACGGAACTTGTATTAGAAGAAGATACGACAGGCACTAAAATTACCATTACAGGCCATCCTGATTAATTTTGACTAAAATAGCGAGTTTATAAGTAAAATTATAGGTGACACTGTCACCCTTTTTTATGTTTGATTCTATTCTTTTTCATCGATTCTTAGATATTTTACTGGCACTGAACGTGTTAGCCAAACACCGTTATCTGCTTGATAAAATTCAAAACCTTCACTAAACATTTTTCCACTATCTACGCTTAAAACAATGGATTTTCCATGACGATTGCCGACATTCACTGCTGTTTTATAATCTTGTGAAAGATGAACATATTGACGACTATTAGGTATTAAACCTTGTTTAAAAAATACTATCGATAAAGCGAGTTGCTGTACCGTGAAAAAGTATTTTAGGGGGAGTAATCGCTGGGTAGTCAATAGTGGTTTTAAGGGAGTGGCCTTGAACGGCGCGGATAAAAAGGCCATCTTCTGAAATAGCAAAACGTTTTTTATCATTGGTTTTTACAACGTCTTTAATTAATTTAAGAGTGAGCGGTGTTCCATTTTTCTGTGCTAATAGGATTAATTTTGATATTTCACCCCATCCTTGCTCATCCAATGTTAAACCGATACTTTCAGGGGCATGACGTAAGATATAGCTTAAAAAAAACGACTAATTTGTACTTTGTCTTTCATTGAGTTAATCCATTTATTCGTTATTAAATTTATGATGCGAAAAAAATCACCTATGCATCATAAAAACATTTCCTTTTTTAAGGTTTTCTTTTATCGCTAGGTTTGACTAGACATTAAAGATATAAAAAAGCTGATAATTCTAAGTGAACTATCAGCTCTATTGTACACCGATTTAAGTCTTATTAGATAGGACGAGCAACGATATTACGTGTTTCTAGTTTTACATCTTCAATGCGAACAGGAATGATATCATTAAGTTTATAAGCTGTTTCGCCTTTCACAATGACGGTGCCTGTTTCTTGGCTACATTGGATTTCATCACGTACGGCATGTAAGAATGGCGCAGGAATAAAGGCAACCGCACCATTTTCAACGAGACGAACACGAACACCACCACGAGTAATATCGATAATTTCTGCATTAAATGGTGTTTCAGTGCCTGCAAAAGGTTTTAAGAAACGTGCATATAACCAATCACCCACATCACGCTCCGCCATACGGTTAGCTCGACGACGCTCCGCAATACGAATACCATCTTCTTCTTGTGGTTTCTCAGCGCTTTCTTTGCTGATAATCGCTTTGAGCAAACGGTGATTTAAAATATCACTGTACTTACGGATTGGTGAAGTCCATGTCGCATAAGCGTCTAACCCTAAACCAAAGTGAGGTCCAGGCTCTGCTTTGATTTCAGCAAAGTTTTGGAAGCGACGAATACGACTATCAAGGAATTGATTTGGCTGATTATCGAGTTCACGACGCAATTGGCAGAAACCTTCGAGTGTTAATAAACGTTCAGACGTCGTTTCAATCCCGTTATCTTTTAAGGTTTGTACAACTTGATCGATATAAAGTGGATCAAAACCGGTATGAACGTTGTAAACGCCAAAACCTAAGTTTTTCGCCAATACTTTTGCGGCACAGATATTGGCAGTGATCATTGCTTCTTCAACAATGCGGTTTGCGATACGGCGTTTTTCAGCAACGATATCTAAAACATTGCCACTATCATCAAGAATAAAACGGTAATCAGGACGTTCTTTAAAGACCAGAGCATGTTTTTCACGCCATTCATGACGTTTTTCACACATCTCTTTTAATAGCATGACTTGCTTATGAACCATCTCATTTTCAGGTTGCCATTGTGAATTTTCATCTTCTAACCAATCTGAAATGTTGTCATAAACCAGCTTAGCTTTTGATTCTACCCAGGCAGAGTAGAAGTGAATATCTTCAAGTAAACTACCATCTTCAGTGATATTGACTTGGCAAACTAATGCAGGGCGTTTTTCATTAGGGCGTAATGAGCAGAGATTATCTGACAGTTCGCGAGGTAACATCGGGATATTAAATCCCGGTAGATAATTAGTGAGCGCGCGTTGTGCAGCAATTTTATCTAATTCACTGTTTGGCAGAATATAAGCCGTTGGATCGGCGATGGCGATAAATAACGTTAATTGACCGTTCTCTTCTTTACGAATAAAGAGCGCGTCATCCATATCTTCTGTTGATGCACTGTCGATAGTGACAAAGGAGAGAGAAGTCAGATCTTCGCGAGGTAAAACGTCATGTAATGTTAGCGCTTCGTTCCCCATTTCAGGCGCATCACGTTCAAGTTGATGACGCATTAAGGTCACCCACCACGGCGCGAAGTGATCATCTTTATCCGTGATATAGTCGGTTATTTCTGCCTGAAATCCTTTATCACCTTTATTAAGTGGGTGTCGACGCATTACGGCAACAGCCCAATCTTGATCAACAAAGCTATGTGTTAAGCCTTGAGCTGGACGGCAAGGAATAGCATCTTTTAAAAGAGGGTGATCTGGGATTATCCACAGACGATTATCACCTTCTTTTTTCTGAATACGACCGACAAAACGCGTTAAGAAAGGTTCGACTAATTCTTCAGGCTCAACCGATTCTTTATCGCCATTGGTATGAACGGCAGCAATAACTCGGTCGCCATGCATGACTTTTTTCATTTGCGGAGGGGGAATAAAATAGCTTTTCTGACCATCAACTTCAAGGAAGCCAAAGCCTTTATCTGTTCCCTTTACAAGGCCTTCCACGCGCGGTGTCTGGGCATGGAGTTGCTGTTTTAGCTGTGCAAGCAGCGGATTGTCTTGAAACATATTTTTCCGGAAAGTCGGCAGTTTTAATAATAAAAAGTGGGCAATAGTTTTATTCGATTGTGTGTAGTGACGCAAGTAATATTGCATCAGAAAAACAGACAAATCGGTAAAAAATTATTCAGGATCTGTTTTTTCTTTAAATTCACAAAGATCTTCAATAATACAAGAGCCACACCGTGGTTTTCGTGCAATACAGGTATAACGACCATGAAGAATAAGCCAATGGTGACAATCAACTTTAAATTCTGCCGGAACAACCTTTAAGAGTTTTTGTTCGACTTCATTGACATTCTTACCAGGGGCGAACCCTGTGCGATTACTCACTCTAAAGATATGTGTATCGACAGCGATGGTTGGCCAGCCAAATGCGGTGTTTAAAACAACATTGGCAGTTTTACGACCGACGCCAGGTAAGGCTTCGAGTGCTTCTCTGTTTTCAGGAACTTCACTGTTATGCTTATCGACTAAAATTTGACATGTTTTAATGACATTTTCAGCTTTAGTATTATATAGACCAATGGTTTTAATGTATTTCTTAAGACCATCGACGCCTAAAGTCAACATTGCTTGTGGTGTGTTGGCAACAGGGTAGAGTTTAGCTGTTGCCTTATTAACACTCACATCGGTGGCTTGTGCAGAGAGTAATACGGAGATCAATAGTTCAAACGGAGAGTCAAATTTTAGCTCTGTCGTTGGTTGCGGATTGTTATCACGCAACCGAGTTAGAATTTCAATACGTTTTGCTTGATTCATTATGCTCACAAATTAGTTTTTAACAATATGACTACCACAGCCTTGTGCTTTTTCGTAAGTTTTCGTTGTCGAAGCGCTGCGTTTTTTCTGTCTTTCATCAATGAGGTATTTTGCTGCTAGCATAAAGCCTAAACCGATAAAAGCACCCGGTGGTAAAATGGCAAGCAAGAAAGGAGAGTCTAAATGTACTATCTCAATTCTTAATACTCGTGCCCATTCACCTAATAGCAAATCAGCCCCGTCAAATAATGTCCCGTTACCTAACACTTCACGTATAGCACCTAAAACAAAGAGTGCGGCAGTTGCACCTAATCCCATTGCTAGACCATCAATAGCAGAAGGAAAAACTTCATTTTTAGCGGCAAAAGCTTCAGCACGACCAATAACAATACAGTTAGTGACGATCAAGGGAATGAAGATCCCTAAAGATTGATATAAGCCATAGGCGTATGCGTTGATCAGTAATTGCACAGCACTGACGACTGACGCAATTATCATAACATAAATTGGGATACGAATTTCAGAGGGAACCCAACGACGTAAGCTAGAAACGGCGACATTGGTGCAAAATAGGACTAATGTTGTCGCAATACCTAAGCCTAAGGCGTTTGTTGCTGTTGAGGAAACAGCAAGTAAAGGGCACAACCCAAGTAATTGCACTAAAGCCGAGTTATTTTTCCATAATCCTTGAGAAAAGAGCTCTTTAATTGAGTTCATATTAATTTGCCTCACAGACAGAGAGTGTATCGAGTTTCTCTGGTAAAGATTGTATTAACCATGCAGTACGCTTTGATGAGTTGACAACAGCGCGAGGGGTGATCGTCGCACCCGTAAATTGATCAAAATCTCCGCCATCTTTTTTTACTGCCCAGTGCGGATCGTTTTCACTGGAAATGAATTTATTACTCAGTGTTGTGATCCAATCCGAAATACGTGTTTCAATTTTATCTCCCAACCCTGGCGTCTCATTATGAGCCGTTACACGTACCCCAAGGACATTGCCTTTAAAGTCGGCGCCCACAAGAAGTTCAATGGCACCTGAATAGCCATCAGGTGCAGTAGATTCTAACGCAGCAGCAACAGGTTTACCGTCTAAACGGGCAACATACAGTTTATGGGGCTTGGTATTACCTAATTCAGGCGCCGTAAGAAGATAGCAATCTTTGGAAAGTGAATTGTTATACATTGCTTGGGGGATCACTTGATCTAATAGTTTTTGTTTCTCTAAAGCCACTTGTTCTGCGATGGTATTTTCTGTGAGGTGATAGACCACAGCAGTTAAACCCGTCGTACAAGCTGCAAAGATAGCTAATGTGAGTCCATGGCGTTTTAAGATTTCGATCATCATTTTCTCCTTGGTATTAATGCCCGTAAACACGAGGGCGTGTATAGCTATCAATAAGAGGTACAGCGATATTGGCAAGTAATACAGAGAAAGCGACGGCATCGGGATATCCGCCATAAACACGAATAATCCAAACTAATAAACCAATCATTCCCGCATAAATTAAACGGCCTTTAGGCGTTGTTGAGGCACTAACCGGATCAGTAGCAATAAAAAATGCGCCTAACATGGTGGCTCCAGAGAAAATCTGTAATAGCGGTTGTGAGTAACGTGTGGGATCAATACCCCAGCTAATAACCGAACAGAGCGCTAATACAGAAATCATCGCAACAGGGATATGCCAGCTAATAATGCGTTTATAGAGCAGGATTAATCCACCAAATAAATAAGCTACATTCACCCATTGCCAACCAATACCGGCAAATTCACCTTGTAAAATAGGAGTCGCTAAGACTTCATCAATAGGATGAGTGAGTAAGCCAGTTTTAAAGCTATCAAGCGGTGTTGCTTGTGTAATGCCATCAACAGAGCGTCTTAAATCTTCAAGTGTTACGCCAGATGATGTTTGCCCTGTAAAGAAGATACTTAAACTATCCATGACATTATAAGAGACAGCTTGTAGTTCAACAGGGGGCATCCAAGATGTCATTTGTACGGGGAAAGAGATCAGTAAAACCACATACCCCACCATAGCAGGGTTAAATGGATTTTGTCCTAAGCCACCATAAATATGTTTTGCGATAACAATGGCGACGAAAGTACCTAAAACAATGATCCACCACGGGGCTAAAGGCGGAATACTAATGGCAAGCAATACACCCGTTAACAGCGCTGAATTGTCTTTTAGGTAAAGTAAGGGATCTTCTTTTTTGAGCTTTACGCAGAGTGTTTCAGTGACAAGAGCCACGATAATCGCTAACACAATTTGGTAAATAGTGCCTAAACCAAAGAAATAGATTTGGCTTAAGATCCCCGGTAGTGCGGCTAATGTTACCCATAGCATCACTTGGCTGGTGGATTGTTGGTTATGCGTAAAAGGTGAACTCGCAATTTTTAATTTACTATTGTTATTTTGTATTGGTCTGAATTTCATCTGTGATTAATCCAAGGTAACTTCTTCTTTAGCTCGACGTTGTTCGGCTTCTTTTTTTTGCTTTTACTCTGGCAATGGCGGCAGCGACAGCAGCTTTACGTGGATCGATATCTTCCGCTTCAACATCTTGAGCTGGCGCTTCTGCGGTTGGTGCTTGAGAAGCTTGCTGAGCTTCTTTTTTTCGCTTTTACTCTGGCAATGGCGGCAGCAACAGCAGCTTTACGTGGATCCGCATCTTCGCGCTCACTCGCTATATTTTCACTTGATGTTTCTTGTGCTTTTTGCTGTGCTAATTTAGCGGCTTGTTTTGCTCTGACTTCTTCTTTACGTTTTTTACGTGCGGCAATAGCGGCTGCGTTATCAGGCTCTTCGCCCGCTTTAACAGAAATAATTTTGCCGATACTTTGTTTCGCTTTTACACGAGAAAGTGCAGATTGAACTTCACCGTGATCTTCATCATTAAGTTTTACAGCAGCACGTTGATGTCTTGCTTCGCGTTCAAGTTTTTCACGCTCCATACGTATTTTCTTAGCTTCAAAACGTGCTTTTGCTTCAGTTGCGCGTTTTGCTTCCGCATCAATTTCACGGATTTCTGCTTTTTCTTGGCGATAGTATTGAACTAGCGGAATATTACTAGGGCAAACAAATGCACAAGCACCGCATTCAATACAATCAAATAAATTATGTTGTTGTGCTTTTTCATGCTCTTTACCTTTACTAAACCAGTAAAGTTGTTGAGGTAATAAACCACTAGGGCAAGCATTTACACAATGACCACAACGGATACAGGCTTCTTCAAGGTTATCTGTATCCATCTCTTCAATTGAAGGGATAAGTAGGCAGTTGGTTATCTTAACAACAGGGGCATTTAAGTCTGGTAAGGTAAAGCCCATTAATGGCCCCCCCATAATCACCATTTGTTCAGAGCCTGCTACAAAACCCGCTTGTTTTAGCAATGAGTAAATAGGTGTCCCTAAACGAGTCCAAAAATTACCCGGTGTTTTCGCACCGTTTCCAGTGACAGTGACAACACGTTCAATTAATGGCTCATCATCAATAATGGCACGTTTGATGGCGACAACCGTCCCCACATTTTGCATTAACACGCCGATATCAGATGAACGCCCCCCTGATGGTACTTCTTTACCCGTTAAGATTTTAGTGAGTTGTTTAGCGCCCCCTGATGGGTATTTTGTTGGGATCACACGAATGAAAATACGTTTCTCATCAGGTACTGCACTTAAAGCGTGTTTTAATGACTCAATAGCTTCAGGTTTATTATCTTCAATACCAATTAGCACCTCATCCGGAGAGATAAGGTGAATTAAGACCTGACACCCAGCAATCACTTCATCAGCATGCTCTTGCATTAATCGATCGTCTGCTGTGATATAAGGTTCACATTCAGCCGCATTGATGATGAGTGTTTTTACAAGGTCGCCACCCCCTTTTAATTTTGATGCAGTTGGGAACCCTGCACCGCCTAATCCCGCAATACCGGCTTCATGAATACGGTTAAGTAACGTATCTCTGCTTTCCAATTGGTAATTAATGATAGGGGATTTTTTTCGCCATTCATCTTTGCCATCAGATTGAATTCTTACTGCAATTTCAGGTAATCCAGAAGGGTGAGCACTTGGAAAAGGTTCTATTGCCGTTACCATACCAGAGATAGAGGCATGTACAGGTAATGTTCTACCAATCCCTTTTGTTAAGGGCTGGCCTTTTAATACATGGTCACCTACGTTGACACAAAGTTGACCTGGTACACCTAAGTGTTGATGAATAGGGATAATTACTTTTTCTGGTAATTGCGCTATACGCATCGGTGTACGGCTTGACTGTAATTTCATTTCAGGAGGATGAATACCGCCTTTAAAATCCCAGATTTTATCTTTTTTAAATAACGAAAAGAGATTAAACATGAGCATTATCCTCCGTCTTTAAGGACGGTTCATCTTCAGGTGTTTCTTCTGGTTCTGCCGGAATGTTTTTTACAGGGATTGTATTTAAATCCCATTTCCAGTTTGAGGTGGTCACTTTGACAGGAACTAACGTTATACAATCAGTAGGGCAAGGAGGAACACATAAGTCACATCCCGTACATAAGTCTTCAATAACGGTGTGCATAGCGCGTGTTGCGCCCACAATGGCATCAACTGGGCACGCTTGAATACACTTGGTGCATCCTATGCAATTATCTTCATCAATTACGGCGACTTTTCTAATTGGGTTCAATGCTTCTTCGTCACCCTCTAGTGGCTGAGGGTCAACACCCATCAATTCCGCTATTTTTAACATCACTTGTTCGCCACCTGGCGCACAACGGTTAATCATCTCACCATTGTTTGCAACAGCATCGGCATAAGGACGACACCCAGGATGGCCACATTGTCCGCATTGGCTTTGCGGTAATATTGCGTCAATTTTTTCGACAATAGGATCTTCTTCCACTTTAAAACGACGTGAGGAATATCCCAAAATTAGCCCGAAGATAAGACCTAGTGCACCCAGTACACCAATTGCTATCCATAAAGAATTCATTACAGTTTCACCAAACCACTAAAACCCATAAAGGCGAGAGACATTAAACCAGCAGTAATTAAACCAATTGAAGCACCTTTAAAGGGTGCCGGTACGTTGGCAACGGCTAAGCGTTCTCGAATAGCGGCAAATAATACCATGACAAGAGAAAAACCAACGGCTGCACCAAAGCCATAAACGGCAGATTGCATAAACGTGTGGGCTTGATTGATATTTAATAATGCCACACCTAATACGGCACAGTTTGTGGTAATTAAAGGTAAGAAGATCCCTAATAAACGATAGAGTGTTGGGCTTGTTTTTCTTACGACCATTTCAGTGAATTGTACAACTACTGCAATAACTAAAATAAAGCTGAGTGTGCGTAAATAAAGTAAGTCCAAAGGGACTAAAATAAAACTATCCATCAGCCAAGAACTAATCGAGGCAATGGTCATAACAAAGGTTGTCGCAAATCCCATACCAATCGCAGTTTCTAATTTTTTTGATACACCCATAAATGGGCATAATCCAAGGAATTTGACGAGTACAAAGTTATTCACCAATACGGTGCCGACGAATAGAAGTAAGTAATCAGTCATTGTTATGCCAAAATTGTTAAACAGAGAAACAAAAAGCCTCCTGAAATAAAGAGGCTAAACAAGCGTATATAATATCAAGGGTAAAGGTGTGAAGTTATCGAACTTGTGTGAAAGTTTCACGAACACGTTTAGAGTACTTGATATAAGGCACAAAGCAGGCAGTCGAGAAAACAGACCATAGAAGAGATTGTAATGCGGTTTGGTCGTCAACAGGCGCAAAGCCAAAGCTCTTAATGGCTAAGAGTAAGTTGATAAGCAACCAAAAAACAAATAGGCGTGGAAAGTTTTTAGCACGATAAAAAAATTGTCGGAGTAGATAAAGCGTAAAGCTAAACATTACCCACGTTGTTAACGCAGAAAGATACCAACTTGATATCAAATGAAAAGGAAGCTGGTGGAGGATCGAAAAGTCTGAAAAATATTTAATAACATAGAGAACAGACATCAACCCAGAACCAATAACTGACAAGATCATATAAGCCAATGGCGCAAGCAACCACCCTGTAATAGGCGCTTTTCCTGAAAGGTTATTCTGTGTGTTTGCGTTGAGATCACATTTCATTAATTAATTATTCCTACTCGTATGTATAGAACTAAACGGGATATTATCACAAACTTTGTTATTATTTATTTAGCTACAAAAGTGAAAGTGATTTTTGTTAATAAAAAAACAGATAAAAATAGGATAGGGTTATGGCAATTAAACTCAATGTTGGAATTATCGGGTATGGGTATGCAAGTAAAACCTTTCATGCTCCGCTAATAACAACAACCGAAGGCTTAAATCTTAGTGCAATTTCAAGCTCAGATGAAAATAAAGTTAAACAAGATTTTCCGCACATAACGATTTATGCAGACCCTCAAGATCTTATTAATGATCCCTCAATAGACTTAATCATTATTCCAACACCGAATAATACTCACTATTCACTGGCTTCACAGGCTTTGGGAAAAGGTAAACATGTTATTGTTGATAAACCATTTACCCTGACACTGGAAGAAGCTGAAAAATTGACTCAGCAAGCAACAGATGCTGGTAAGCTTCTTTCCGTCTTTCATAATCGCCGTTGGGATTCTGGTTTCTTAACCGTTAAAAAGCTTTTAGCAGATAAAACCTTGGGAGAGATCAGCGCATATGAAGCGCATTTTGACCGTTTTCGTCCGACTGTACGTCAACGTTGGCGAGAAGATGCAGGGATTGGAGGGGGGCTCTGGTATGATCTCGCGCCTCATGTTCTTGACCAAGCGATTTGCCTATTTGGGGAACCCAAAGCGATTACTGCTGATATTGCTCAATTACGCCCTAATGCAAAAAATGCCGATTACTTTCATGCATTACTAGAATATGACAATCTCAGAGTTGTTCTTCATGCTTCTATGTTAGTCGCGTCTCCAACACCTATTTTTGCTATTCATGGGACAAAAGGAAGTTATGTTAAGTATGGTTTAGATACGCAAGAAGATGCCTTAAAAGCCGGTTATCGCCCTAATCAAACTTATAATTGGGGAATGGATAATAGTGATGGTGAATTAACAATACTATCAGAGTCTGGGGAGTTAGAAACAACCACACTCGCGACACTTTCGGGTAATTATCCTGCTTACTATCAACAAATTTATCGCGCAATTACATTGGGTGAAGAAAATCCCGTTACACCAATACAAGCAACAGCCATTATGCGTTTGATTGAAGCTGGCGAAATATCTAATCGTTTAAAGCAAACTATTACGTTATAGGCAGAAGGGAGCGCTAAATCTAATGTCTTGGTGGCAAAAACTAAAACTTGACCCTTTTCTCATGATTATGATTTGTGTGGTGACGCTAGCAACATTACTGCCCGCACAAGGTGATATCAAAGTTCTATTCCAATATCTTACGACGGCTGCAATAGCATTGCTGTTCTTCTTGCATGGTGCAAAGCTGTCTAGAGAGGCAATACTGGCAGGGCTTGGGCATTGGCGTTTACATCTTACTGTATTTGCCAGTACTTTTATTCTTTTCCCTATTTTGGGACTCGGATTACAAGTTATTGTGCCTGAATGGATGTCTCCAACGGTTTATATGGGGTTCTTATATCTTTGTGCGCTACCCGCAACCGTTCAATCAGCTATTGCTTTTACTTCTGTTGCTGGCGGAAATGTCGCTGCTGCTATTTGTAGTGCATCTGCATCCAGTATTCTTGGTGTTTTTCTTTCACCGGTATTAGTCGGTTTTTTAATGCAAACGCAAGGTTCAGCCAATGATTTTGATACAGCAGGGGCGATCCAATCAATTTTATTGCAACTCATGGTACCTTTTATTATTGGTCACTTATCACGCCCTTTAATTGGTCGCTGGGTCGATAAGCATAAAAAATTAGTTAATAGAACAGATCGTTCTTCTATTTTGCTGGTGGTTTATGTGGCATTTAGTGAGGCGGTTGTGGAAGGGATTTGGCATAAAATTGACGGTTGGTCGCTATTAATGATTGCCGTAGTGAGTTGTATTCTATTAGCAATTGTTATTTTTGTGAACGTGTACAGTGCAAGATTGCTTGGTTTTAATAAAGAAGATGAAATCACGATTGTTTTTTGTGGTTCTAAAAAGAGCTTAGCAAATGGTGTACCTATGGCGAATGTGTTATTTCCTGCTGCCACTGTTGGGATAATGTTATTACCATTAATGATCTTCCATCAGATCCAGTTAATGGTTTGTGCTGTGTTAGCACAACGCTACGCTAATCAGGCTAAAGAAGCGGGTAAGAAATAACGTATTTAAGCTGGTTGGATAATCAATATATTAATCAAATATTGATAATAAAATAAAATAAGAAAGCAATCGATTTAATTTTTTATCGGTGCTTTTTTTATTTGCTATGATAATCATGACTTTTATTATTTTCTTTTTCGTCTGTTCAATAAAGAAGATTGAGATTTAAATGGAAGCGGTAGGCCGAATAAAAAATAAATTAAGAAAACAAATCCCATATTTAAATAGTCGGATTTATTATTTTTTCACATCAATCTTTAATTCACAGTCGATGGGTTCTAGCTGATCGTTAATGGTATATTTACCTTGGTAAAGTTCATTGAGTATTGCCTGTGCTTGCGTAAATTCTTTATAGTTAACGAGTAATTTTACCCCTCCAGTCGCTTGAGCATACACTTGGTTATTCCAAACAATATTTTCATCTAAAAGGAGCACATCAATACCTTCTGATTGAAGAAGACCCGCTTCAATAGAGGCATCAAGTGGCGATAGATATTGTGCTAATAATATATATTGACCTCTTGTCGGATGGATATTCCACATAGCTTTTCCTTAATGTTCAAATAACGCTTTGAAATTAATTTTAGTCTAAAAGTTATTAATAATTCCATCCATTTTCAATAAATAAAAAAACCACCTGATAAACAGATGGTTTTAATCCAAAAACGATGAAAATTTAACGTGAGCTTACTTTCTTTATTAATGCATCACGTTCTGTTTGGCTAATAAATGCCATTCTTAAACCGTTAATTTGCGTTTGGCGGATTTGCTCCTGTGTTAATCCAGCAGCAGGTGCTGCAACGGTATATTCGTGTTTTAGCTCAATACCTTCAACCGCAGGATCATCGGTGTTAAGAGAGGCAATAATGCCATGCTCTAAAAATGTTTTTAAAGGGTGCTCTGCTAACGTATTGATAGTACTGGTTTGAATATTCGACGTTAAGCAAGACTCAATCCCAATTTGATGCTCGGCAAGGTAGTCCATTAAACGAGGATCTTCAATGGCTTTAACACCATGACCAATGCGACTAGCACCTAATTCTTTAATTGCATGCCAAATACTTTCTGCACCCGCTGCTTCACCAGCATGAACCGTAATATTCCAGCCAGTATCACGAGCACGATTAAAATGAGGTTGGAATAAATGACCTGGGAAACCCAATTCATCACCAGCTAAATCAAGTGCTGTAATTTTATCTTGATGTTTTAGTAAGCCATTTAATTCTTGTTGGCAGGCGTCTTCACCAAAGGTACGGCTTAGAATGCCGATTAAACGAATGTCTACATCGTGTGATTGCAGTGCGCTTTGTACACCATCAACAATCGCTTCCACGACACCTTCAACCGGTAATTGATGTTTCATTGCCATATAATAAGGCGAGAATCGCAGTTCAGCGTAATCGATACCTGCATTAACGACATCCACCACGTTTTCATAAGCAACACGATGGCATGCGTCTAAATCTGCTAAAACCGCTACACCCCAATCTAATTTTTGTAAAAAGCTAACAAGACTTGGCTCATTTTTTGTAATTTGTACATGAGGGCGCAATGCTTCTAATTCATAAGCGGGAAGCGCAATATTATGTTGCTTTGCTAGCTCTAAAATAGTTTGAGGGCGAATATTACCATCTAAATGGCGATGTAAGTCGGTTAAAGGCAACTGTGTGTCAATCACGTGTTATTTTCCTTTTTAATAGAAATAATGAAAATCTATCGTTTATAGTGATTTTCTTATAATCGGGTAAATATAATGAGTTGCAGATTATTCATG
>NZ_MIIZ01001077.1:0-1020 GCF_001743005.1 Shigella sp. FC1967
GCTTTTACGTTGTAAGTTAATTGATTTGGTATAAAAATGAGATGTTTGAAAAACATTATTTTCATTAATTTTACGAAATCCCTGTTTAATAAAAAAACTGACTAAACGCACTCATTATGGTCGATATCCTTATTGACTTAAATCTAGGAGGTAAATGTTAAAAATAACTCAGATAGGCAATTTACCTGAGTTATTTTAAATAAGAGCTAAGGGATATTACTCTTTAAGTAACCCTTCAGTGACCAGTGCGCTGTGCACATTAGGTCGTTGCGCAATGCGTATTAGGTAGTTTTGTAGGTGTGTTAAATCCGTTAAATCTAAACCAACATGCGGTGCCCACTGGCTTAATGTAAATAAATAGGCATCAATAACGGTAAAATGCTCACCACATGCACATTTTTGTTTACTCAATACATCATTAATATAAGCAAATTTACTCTTTAATTTACTTTTAACAATAGGTATATAGCTTTCAGGTGTCTCTGGTGAAAATAGAGGGCCATAGCCTTTATGCACTTCACTTGCAAGAAAGTTTAACCACTCAATTTGATGATAACGCTCTAGTGATTTTGGGGGCGCAATTAAATTTCTATCAGGTTTTAAATCCGCAAGATATTGAACAATTGCAACACCTTCAGTCAAAATATCACCATTATCTAATTGAAGAACAGGAACTTGCCCTTTGGGATTGATGGTTAGAAAGTCTTTCCCTGATTCTGTTTTCTTAGCACGTAAATCGATACGCTCTATTGAGAAATCTAAACCTGTTTCACGTAAAACGATATGAGGGGAAAGTGAGCAACTACCTGGCGTGTAGTACAATTTCATATTGAATAGCTCCCTATCAATGAGATGGCGAATTAAGTTACAGATATCAGAATATCTTCACTAATATAAGATGATAAGAGGTTCTAAGAAATTAGCAAACTCAAATGGTGCGAATAAAAAAGGCTTTTGTAAATCTTGTGAACAAGGCAGTTAATTGATGAAAATACACGAAAAATAACTCCTTATATATTA
>NZ_MIIZ01001078.1:0-1019 GCF_001743005.1 Shigella sp. FC1967
GCTCAACCGGTGGCTCCTGAGCCCAAAGTTGAGCGTGAGAAGGAATTGGGACACGTCGAGGTGCGAGAAAGGGAAGAGCCAGAGGTTAGGGAGTTTGAGCCGCCTAAGGCGAAAACAAACCCGAAAGACATCAACGCGGAAGATTTCTTGCCGTCTGGTGTTACGCCTCAGAAAGCACTCCAGATGCTCAAGGACATGATCCAAAAACGCTCGGGCCGATGGCTCGTGACACCTGTCCTGGAAGAGGATGGCTGCTTAGTAACCAGTGACAAAGCCTTCGACATGATTGCCGGTGAAAACATCGGCATCAGCAAACACATCCTCTGCGGGATGCTGAGCCGGGCACAGAGACGCCCTTTGCTCAAGAAACGTCAGGGAAAATTGTATTTAGAGGTAAATGAAACATGACAATGAGTTATGACCCGCTCGCCTACGAGATGCCGTGGCGGCCCAACTATGAAAAAAATGCTGTAGCAGGCTGGCTTGCCGCCTCCGGCGCGGCTTTGGCCGTAGAGCAAGTCAGCACGATGCCTCCGGAGCCATTCTATTGGATGACGGGGATCTGTGGCGTGATGGCGATGGCTCGTTTGCCCAAGGCTATCAAACTTCACCTGCTCCAAAAGCATTTGAAGGGGCGTGATCTGGAGTTTATTTCCATTGCGGAGCTCCAAAAGTACATCAAGGACACGCCGGACGATATGTGGCTTGGTAGTGGGTTCCTGTGGGAAAACCGCCATGCCCAGCGCGTGTTTGAGATCCTGAAACGCGACTGGACTTCCATCGTAGGGAGAGAGTCCACGGTCAAAAAAGGTTGTCCGGAAGATACAGGGTAAGAAAAAGGAGCTGCCAATCGGCCAGCCCTGGATTCACGGGGTAGAGCCCAAAGAAGAGAAGCTGATGCAGCCACTCAAGCACACTGAGGGGCATTCGCTGATCGTTGGGACCACCGGCTCGGGCAAGACCCGTATGTTCGACATCCTGATTTCACAGGCCATTCTGCGTGGGGAAGCCGTGATCAT
>NZ_MIIZ01001079.1:0-1003 GCF_001743005.1 Shigella sp. FC1967
AAAAATTGTTTATTAAGGTTCACACTTCCTCCCATTAACCTAGAAAATTGAATGCGTGTTCCAGGTTCATCCCTGCAACAACACCTATAACGAACATCACCTGCCAGACAAGGAACTGCCAGGAGATGAATGAACCAGATGAGCTTTCGCTTTCTCTGACGTGAGCTTGTGCGGACATAGACCCTCCAAATAACTTGTCGTCATCACGGAGTAATCGTCTCTTAATTGATCAATCTAGGAACAGTGCTGTTACGGCCCATTTTGGGCACTTCATGGAGGTTTATTCGAGGAGATGATAAGAGCGGGAGGCGAAAAACTTTCACATGTGAAAGTTCAAAGCGGCCAATGGCCGCTTGTTTCACACTGTTCTATTGTAACGGAGTTCTCGATAAGCATCCCATGCTTGCTCTGATGAGACACCTCGACAACCAACATCTGTGGCGCACTCAAGGTCCATCTTGTACTGCTTAACCTTCTGGTCTGCTGTATCGCCCCAGCTCATGGCTGATGGGTACTTGGAAACACTAAACACATTTTCAAGTTCAGCCTGATAGTCGTCGTTTTGTAACAGAGGTTCGGTTTCACCATCATCCCAGCGAATGTAAGCCTTACCCTGGAGAGCCTTCAAATGCAAAGGCACCAGTAAGGTGGAAATCACTTCGTCAGCCCTGATGTCTTTGTAAGCACACCAGTGAGGTTTAACGGTGATCACACCATTTACCAAAACGATGTCACACGCCAGTGTCGCTTCAACATTATCGTTAACATCCTGCCGAGCGTAGATCTCCACGAAACCAACCTGCTCTGGAACAACCTTGTCGATGAAGCTCCAAAAGCTGGGGTACGACGTTCCATCGCTGAGCGTCAACTGACCGTCATGCTCTTTCAGCATACGGTTCAGTTGTGCAGTGAAGAACTCTGCCGACACTTTTCTTGCCAATGGTTCCATATCACTCAGTCGTAGAGTGGCTCCTGCACTCCCCTCATACACCTCTCCAAAAAA
>NZ_MIIZ01001080.1:0-1000 GCF_001743005.1 Shigella sp. FC1967
AGATGATGGCTCATTAATGTTAATTAAAGGGAAAACACATGATTTATTTACTGGTTTATATCAAAAACATAATAAAAAATGGATTTAAATATAATGTGTTTAATATAGAGTCACAAACGGGTGATGATATTAAATTTAAAGAACTCTACGTTGATTCTCAAGGAAATTTAATTGGAAATAAAAGAGATAAATCGGGGGGGGGATAATGAAAATAACACTGAGCTTTATAAAATAAAATTCAAAAAAATAGAAAAAAATTATGATTTAAATGGTCATTCATTAAATGAAAATAGTGGTAATTTTATCATAGAATATGAAAAATATATAGTCGCAGATAGTGTAAGACATGATTTGTCAAGTATCAACAATATTGTGGAGAAAACAGAGAATAATATTTTAAAAAGTGAATAGAAAAGGATTGAATATTACAATAGAAGTCAAAGATAATCAACTTCTTGCAATGGGGGTTACCTGAGACTATAAAAAGTGAAGCAGATGAACCCGATAATAAAGTGGATAGTGAAAGTTTAGGAAAATATAAAATTAAACTTCCATTAAAAGAAACGGATAAAATATTAGCAATTAAACCTGTACTCAATCAGATTCAACTTGTTGTTGATAAAGGTAATAGAATAAAAATATATTATCTTGATCCTTTAAATATTTTTTCCATTAAGGATTATCAATATGAAGTGACTCGTTTAAAACAAGAGCCTCCTTTATCTTTTTTATTCTATGATAGGTGAAAATAATTATAAGACTACCATTCAGGACAACCATTCTCGACTCAGACAATAGGTAACTTTAGTAGTCGACATATTCCTTTTATTTCATCATATATTGATAATGCAAGGATCCATATTGATAAGGCAAAACAGGAATATGCCTTAAAAAAATATAAGGAAATGACAAAAAATATCGCTAAAAGTATTGATCCTGGATTTAGAGATTATTCTCTAGTATTAAAGGATTAACCAATTCATCGAATTTTCACCGAGTG
>NZ_MIIZ01001081.1:0-996 GCF_001743005.1 Shigella sp. FC1967
TTTTTAATATCTTGTGCGTGACCATCTTAGTTCTCCTGTAATTTGTCCCGGATGTACTTCATGAGTTGTTCCGGTGGCACAAAGTTGTCTTTATCACCGCTCGCTTGAGATAGCTGTTTGAGGTCAGAGCCCAGCTCTGGTGAGGCCAAGCGTTCGGCTATGTTGTTTTCCAGGTTGAGTACCGGACGTGTACGGTTAAACTCTTCGTCTGTGACCCAACCATTGCGTTTTGCTGCGACCAAAATCCTGTGATTCAGCTCAGGAAGAGACATTGGCCCTTGTCCTATAGGAGCGAACTGACCATCTGGAGATGCGAGGTAAACAGCAGGGAAAGTTACGATACCAAGTTGTTTGGCATGGCCTTCATCGGTTTTGTAATGGGGGAAAAGCCCACTGGGGAGTGGTTTGCCGTCCATAGATACAGGAATGATCGAGAATCCTTCTCCTTGTTCCAACATCTTGATGAGCGGTGCTTGCAAGTCACTGTAGTCATCGTCGGACTTGTAGAAGAAGAATATCCCTACGCGGTCGGCTACGCTTTTGAGTAGCATGTTTTTGGCGTTACCAGCGTCACGATCAACCTGTTGTGAGGCAAACGTGGCAGCAGGACGTCGAGTAATTTCATCCAAGAAAGGATCACCTACGACCGCCAACTCTGTAGCATCTGAAAACTGTTCAGAGCGATCTATCGCAAATCGCTGCAAATAGAGAAATGTCCTGACGTTTTCGACGGTAGGATTGTTCCAAGCAAGGTCTTTGTACTTGGGTAAGTTTTCCCGGAACCATTCCGCTGAGAACATTTCTGGGCCGCTCGGTAGCGGAGCAGCAGGCTTCGGCTGTGTAGGCTTCGCTTCTGCCACAGGCTTTGGTTTGGGCTTTTCGGGTTTTTTCTCTGGTTCTTTGGGCTCTTCCTTGTACCAGAACCAACCCTCTTCCTTTCGCTCATAAAAACCAGGCCGTGTGCCATCTTGAGCCCAAGCCTGGTGTGATGCCCCC
>NZ_MIIZ01001082.1:0-986 GCF_001743005.1 Shigella sp. FC1967
GTCAAAGTGTTAAGTGAAGATAGTACATTAAATTTACAAATTGGCGCGCATGATAAAGAGCAAATCAGTGTTGATTTGAAAAAAACGGATGCGACTACATTGGGTATTGATAAATTGGATTTATCAGCAAAAAGCAAAATTGGTTCTAAAGCCACTGAAGTTGAAGTCACTTTAACGGGTACTCCTGCAACAAAAGAGATGCAAAAACTAGATACAGCGGATTTAGATGCAAAAATCACCAGCAAGGATTGGAAAAGCTACGAGATTTCTTATGGTGTAGATGCTAATGGCAAAGACGATAAATCTACCTTGGTGGTTCACACCGTAGATAAAAACGGTAAGGATGATTACTTTAGTATCGCTGCCACAACAGGTGCTACAGCAGGTAAAACAGTAAAAGTAGCCACATCAGGTACCGCGATGAAACTCGATGATATTGTTGAAAAACCATTAGCAACATTAGATAAAGCGTTATCTCAAGTCGATAGCTTACGTAGTGCAATGGGTGCAGTACAAAATCGTTTAGATTCAACTATTACCAACTTAGGCAATACCGTTAATAATCTAACTGCATCACGTAGCCGTATTGAAGACGCCGATTATGCAACTGAAGTGTCCAATATGAGTAAAAGCCAAATTTTACAACAAGCGGGTACTTCAGTATTGGCACAAGCTAATCAAATGCCACAAAACGTATTATCACTGTTACGTTAATTCGTACACTGACCCAAAAGATACTTTTCGATATTCAAAAGGTTCTCGTAAGAGAGCCTTTTTTTGTTTTTTGTGTTTTATATTTAAACTCATCTTTTTTAGTTTTATTTTTTCTCTCAACCTCTTTTACTTTTTTCTGCAATCAATTATTCCTTAAAAATTAACCGACTGGCTTTTTTTGCTATTTTCACGATGCCGAAAATCATAAACCCCTCGATATTGGTGACGATAGTGTATAGGCAACGTTATTACAGTGACGTAATAACTAACCT
>NZ_MIIZ01001083.1:0-985 GCF_001743005.1 Shigella sp. FC1967
CCCCGGCAATTGTCGATGGAGTATTTGGTGCAGATGGTAAGCACTCGGTAGAAGACTTCCTTTTCATGTTTTTGCAGCTTTGTGTTGCTCAAACAAAGGTCGCTTTTACCGACAACAAGAATTGGGGAAAGATTCGTCTTTATTACCCCATGCCCACTGTAGATGGCTTTTTCAAACCCACTGAGGTTGTGATTAAGTCAGATCCTGTAACCGCAGATGTCACAATCATGATGGCCTCGGAAGAGGGCACTCATTTGTGCTTGTGATATTCACAAAATTCGCCTCCGTTTCGGGGGCGACCTTTTTAAACCCCTCGCCGGGGAGTTCTCCCCGGCTGGGGAGCCTCCTTGGCACATTCTCCCGGTGTCGGGGTTTCCTTAAAACCCTGGCGACGGGGGTTTAAGGAAGCCTCGATGCTGGGGTTCACGCTAAGGAGAAAACCTATGTCTTACTACAAAGCTGACACCGTTCGTGAAGCTGCAAACGGAAACTGGCTATTCATCCTGGCGGCCCTAGCGCCCCATCTTGAACCAGCTCTCCGTAAACCTGGTCGTCATGTTTCTTGTCCTATCCACGGCGGGAAAGATGGCTTCCGACTGTTCAAGGATGCCCACCTGACTGGTGGCGGCGTATGCAATACATGCGGTGCCAATCATGATGGTTTTGAGCTGCTGATGTGGCTCAATAACTGGGACTTTAAACAGTGTCTGAGCGAGGTTGGTGATTATCTGGGCGTTGAGAAAGAGCAACCCCAGTATCAACAAGCCGCTGCACCGACACGAGCTCCTGTCCAGGCCAAAGCGCCTGTTCAGCAAGAGCCTATGAAGGTGAATAACAAGGTTCTCGATTCCAAGAATCGTAAAAAATCCATTGCCGGTACTCTGATTGCCCACGGTAAAGCTCCTTATGAGCATAACGAAGACAACGAGCTCAGCTACTTTGCCTTCATCCGTGACAAGAGCGGTTTGGAACGCACCATCTGGGG
>NZ_MIIZ01001084.1:0-972 GCF_001743005.1 Shigella sp. FC1967
GGGGCTGGATGCTGCTGGTGGATCACTCCAGGATACCCTGTCTGTGATCGGCAAGAACGTCACATGCAGTGACCTGAACGCGCCATTTAAAGCACTCCTGTATGATAAAGACTTCACCCGAAAGCATCGGCACCTATCGAAGGTTTTGCATGCGTGGGATGAGGTGGTTTCATCCTCAGACTGACAATGGGGCTGAGGCCCCTTTTTTTCTGCCCAAAAAAGGCAACTAGGCAGGCGGAGTGGTGAAGCACCTGATGTACCATCACGGCATTGTTGTTAAAGTTTGGAGACAGTGTATGCCTGAAAAGATGAAGCAGAGAAAAGGGCCGATAAAGTGCGAATTTGATTTAAGGGATGAATCTTTCGTTTACTCCTTTGAGGACAAAGATGGCGCGACTGTAGTAGAAGTTGATTATACTCTTCTGCTAAATAACCCATACTCAAGGACCTACAAAAATCAATGGATGATGAACGTTGGTTTTTTATGGTTGGCTATGTCTACGGCAGGAAGAATATATGAGCACTTCACTCACATCAGTCTAGGCGTTACACCCTTCGGTTTGCTGGGTGGAATAGTGGTTCTTTGGGCATATTACTCAAGGGTAAACGTATCTGCTTTTAGCCTTGAAAATGGCTTTATTGTTCATGTGGTAAAAGATAAGCAGCACGACAAAATAGTAAATGAACTGCTGGAAAGAAGAAACAGAATCCTCTTGGGAAGATATGGAATAATTAATGCGGCAGAATCTCGTGATCACGAGATCAGTAAGTTTCACTGGCTTAAATCAGAAGGTGTCATAGGTCCTGATGAGCTTGATTCTAAACTAGCAGAAATTGATGCGATCTATGGAGTTGAAGAGCTTAAAAGCGACACTCTTCATTAAAATAGGGGCTGACTAGCCCCCTTTTTTTATCGGAATGACATTGCGTTTGTGGACGTTATTTTCACTCGGGATATGTAACCTTGAAAAA
>NZ_MIIZ01001085.1:0-965 GCF_001743005.1 Shigella sp. FC1967
GGGGCTCTATATATGGGATCGTTGCACGGTAGTCGCAAGCTGATTCTCAGTATCGTGCAAGCGTAAGCAACGACGAAGGATAAGTGCCATGCTGCTCCGGTGGTTCCCGTAGAGTGGTTCCCGTAAGGTATTGATAGTTAAAGGGTGAGGATGTGGGGGACCTGCACGTTATGAGATTTGATATGTGGGTACGTTGCACGGAAGCAGGTTCTGAACCTCTCGATATATGGGAACTCTGCACGATTGACGAAGCAGAACAAAGATTGACAGATCAGGACAAACCAAAAAAGGCAGTCAAAATGACTCTAATAGTCCATAAAGTGATCACGCGCACACAAAAAGATGCCAAAAGTTATCCACATCTCCTGTGCATAAACGGGGTTTCGGTATATGGGAACGCTGCACGATCACATGTGGGTACGTTGCACGGTGCAAAAAACGACCAAAATTGACATGTGGGTACGTTGCACGTTCAGAAAATTGTATATGGGCCGACTGCACGTATGACCTTAGACATGTGGGAACACTGCACGAACACCAGATCTGATATGTGGGAACGCTGCACGAAAGCTCTGTTTTGTAAGGATTTTGTGGAAAAAAGAGGGGTTCCGTGTGGATAACAGTGGATAAGATCCAAGGGTATGTGGGGACGTTGCACGGCAACCTATGGGAACGCTGCACGGCAACCTATGGGTTCGTTGCACGGAATAAATATGAAAACACCAGCAATATCAATGTGTTGAGTGGTGATTTAGAACGCCTAACCTGTCTTTAACCGTTTTTAATCCTTTATACAAAGATCTAAAGATCTTTATATTTATCCTTTTGATCGCTGAACAAAAAATAATCAACACTGTTTTTTTAGAAAAAAAGTCTCGTATGCAAGGCCGAACAGGACGAGTATCACCAACAAGATAAGCATCGACAGCACAAAGTAACCAGACTCGTACATCACAACTTTGATC
>NZ_MIIZ01001086.1:0-949 GCF_001743005.1 Shigella sp. FC1967
AAATTAACTGTATTCTTATTGAAAAAAATATAGCCTACTCTATTTAGTGTATTAATTCTTAGAGAATATATTAAACAAATAAATATTGTTAATTTCTTGCTTCCCAAATGTGAATAAAACGTTTTGAATTACTTGCAGTATAGATAACAGTATGTGAAATATTCCGATGCCCTAAATAATCTTGAATTAAACGAGTATCTCTACCTAAATCAGCGAGTGCATAGCCACATGCATGGCGTAGCATATGAGGATGAGGAGTAATGGATACATTAGCCTTTTTACCTAAACGGCGAAGTAACCCATATACTTGCTGACGCGAAATTGGACCTGTTTTTTGGGATAAAAAAACCCACTCTGAGTCAGATTCTCTCCATGTTTCCCTTTTTTTCAACCAGTTAACCAATGCTTCATACTCTTCTTCGATAATCGGTTGCGTTGTTGATAATCCCCCTTTTAAACGCCTGACATAGAGTATCCGACTTTCCAAATCAATATCGCTTAAGGTTAAATGACATAACTCACTTACGCGAAATCCATGTAAAAAACACATTAAAAACATACAGTAATCTCTTTCTGGGTATCGCCCTTCCTTTGCTTGCTTCAAAATAGAATTGATCTCAAAACGTGTAAGAAACTTGCGCTGCTTCATTTTCATAACCTTTTCAATGAGATAACAAGGAACAAATGTCAATTGATGCATCACTATAACAAGTAATATACATCAATAAAGAGTTGTATTTTTTTTATGCTTACACTTTTACTTGTTCATTTTAAACAAGTTTATTGAAAGTTTATTTATTTTTAGAAAATGAAAGTGATTGATTGGAAAAGCAAAAAATGAGCATAGGTAGGAATTTGGTTATCTTTAGAGAAATAAACAGAATACACCAAATTGTTTACTATTATTCTCTGGCTTCTCACCTAAGTCAAATTTAATATTCACCACTTA
>NZ_MIIZ01001087.1:0-14592 GCF_001743005.1 Shigella sp. FC1967
TGATTTCTTTTAATTTCTTATTGGGCCCTTTTATTTTATTAAATAGCTCTTCTTTGTTTTTTAAAAGAATTTCTTTTTTTACTTTTTTTTTACTTTTTTTTCACTTTTTTTTCACTTATTTCTTTTTATCTTTTTTCTTTTTTCAAAGTGTATTTTAAATAGAGTATTGTATTTTTTTTTATTATATAAAATATCTTTTATTTTTTGCAAAGATTATTTTATTTTCATCATGATTCAATACATTTTTGATCTAATAAATTATGATTTCTATATCTGGAGGACAAGGTTTTTTTTAGCTCAATTTTTTTTCAAAAATAGAGATTGTGTTTTTTCTCTACTGTTGTATAAATATGATTTGAATTTTCGATCGAGGAAAGCTGATTTTTTATCTCTTTTAAAATATTCTTTGCATTAGAAGATGTTATTTTTTCTGCATTGTTTTTAATAAAGCTACAAAGGTTATCACCGATTTTCATTTTTATTACTCCATTAATAAAATTAGATTTTAATTCTAATTATTATTCAATGAAGTGCTTTAAAACTTACACCTTATTCGATAATAAAGGTTGAATTTTGAGAGAGATAAAAATTATCTCTCTCCTCCAATATAACCTTATTAAAACAACGTATCATGTAATTTACGCACAATATTATCCGCATCTTTGCCATCAACTAATAAACATAAATTATGGGTACTTGCACCATGGCTAATCATACGAATATTGTAATCTTCTAATGTACCGAAAATTTTAATACCTAAACCATTCACTTGTGAAAGAGAATTACCAATCACGGCAACTAATGCCAGATCTTCTTCTACTTCAACACGGCATAATGCGGATAGTTCTGTTAAGAGTGCATTAGTTAATAAACTCCCTGATGCGCTGGTAGTGCCCGTTGTATCAAGGGTTAAAGCAATACTGACTTCAGATGTGGTTATCACATCAACCGAAATATGGTGGCGCGATAAAATGGTAAAAATTTCAGCCAAGAAGCCACGCGCATGAAGCATTTTCAAGCTATGTAATGTGAGTAATGTTTGCTTTCTACGCAGTGCAATTGCACGGAATACAGGCGGGTTTTCTGTTTGTGCACACACTAAAGTCCCCCCTTCTTCGGGTGCCTTGCTTGAGCCAACAAAAACAGGAATACCACTACGTACAGCCGGCAATAGTGTGGCAGGGTGCAAAATTTTAGCGCCAAAAGTTGCCATTTCAGCCGCTTCATCAAAGGCAATTTGATCAATACGATGTGCCTCGGGCACTATTCTTGGATCCGTGCTGTAAATACCGGGTACATCCGTCCAAATATCCACACGAGACATCTTGAGTGCTTCGCCAATCAGTGCCGCCGTATAGTCGCTACCACCACGTCCAAGCGTGGTGGTTCTTCCTTTTGGCTCTTGACCAATAAAACCTTGAGTGACAATCACGGTTTCGTCTAGACGAGGTTGGATCAGGCTTTGTGTGAGCTCGGTAAGCTGTGCCATATCGGGTTCAGCATGACAAAATAGATCATTCGTTTTCATCACTTTTCTGACATCAAACCAATCTGCCTGTATGCCTTTTTCACGCAATAATTCAACAAATAACAAGGTTGACATTAATTCACCGTGACTGACTAATTCGTCTGTCAATGCATCGGATGTGGCAAGTGACGCTGCTTCAGAGAGCATTTCAATATTCTCAAGCAGGCGATTTATTTCTTGAGAAATAATATCTGGCTGAGAAAGTTGGTTAATAATCGCATACTCAATATCACGAACTTGTGACAGCAAAGCTTCTCGTTGTGAAAGCTCCGTACCGGCTGCAAGTTCAATTAATAAATTAGTAATCCCTGCAGATGCCGAAAGAACGACGACACGAACTGACTTTTGTTTAAGAATAATATCTGCGCATTTTTCCATTGCTGAAAAGTTAGCAACACTGGTGCCACCAAATTTAGCAATAGTGTATGGCGATGATGCAGATGAAGGCGTAGCAGTATTATCAGTCATTGTCGTATTCCTTTAGGCAAAAATGAGATGTTGGACACACTTAGGAATATCGGTTATTAAGTAGAGAGTCAATGCAGAGTGAAGAATAATCAATTTAATTAATAATCAGCTCCGCATTATCGGTTTTACCTATGTAAGTAATTAGTACTAGATTTGTTGAATGGTTTTGACCAATATCATCAAATGAGAAAGAATTGACTGTAACTATTAAATGTCAGGCTACAATTTGAGAATATTAGATTGTAATCTTAAGAGAGTATTGTGAATGAAAAATATAAACCCGACCCAAACCCTAGCTTGGAAGGCATTAGAAAACCATTTTTCGGCGATCAAAAACACCGAGATGAAAACACTGTTTGCTCAGGAACCATCACGCTTTGAGCAATTTTCAAAAAACGTTTTCAGACCAAATTCTAGTGGATTTTTCAAAAAACCGTATAACGAAAGAAACATTAGAAAAATTACAGGCTTTGGCGAAGGAATGTGACGTTGAAGGTGCGATAAATAGCATGTTTACGGGTGAAAAAATCAACCGTACTGAAGATCGTGCTGTATTGCATACTGCATTACGTAATCGTAGCAATGCTCCCGTCATCGTCGATGGCAAAGATGTCATGCCAGAAGTGAATGCTGTGCTGAATAAAATGAAGATATTCAGTGAGCGAATTATTGGTGGTGAGTGGAAAGGTTATACCGGCAAGGCGATTACTGATGTTGTGAATATTGGTATTGGTGGTTCTGATCTCGGTCCTTATATGGTGACAGAAGCATTACGCCCGTATAAAAATCATCTTACTATGCATTTTGTTTCTAATGTTGATGGTACGCATATCGCGGAAACGCTGAAACAATGTGATCCTGAAACGACGTTATTCCTTATCGCATCAAAAACATTTACCACACAAGAGACCATGACAAATGCGCATTCAGCAAGAGATTGGTTCTTAGCCTCTGCGAAAGAGAGTGCATTTGTTGCTAAACACTTTGTGGCGTTATCCACAAACAGCACCGAAGTCGCAAAATTTGGCATTGATACTGCCAATATGTTTGAGTTCTGGGATTGGGTTGGTGGTCGTTATTCATTATGGTCAGCCATTGGCTTATCTATCGCATTATCTGTTGGTTATGACAACTTTGAGCAATTGCTGGAAGGTGCTCATGCTATGGATAACCACTTTAGAACAACAGAAGCTGAAAATAACATTCCAATGATCCTCGCGCTGATTGGCATTTGGTATAACAATTTTTTTGGCACAGAAACTGAAGCGATTCTGCCATACGACCAATACATGCATCGTTTTGCTGCTTACTTCCAACAAGGCAATATGGAATCTAATGGTAAGTATATTGATCGTGATGGAAACAAAGTCAATTATCAAACGGGTCCTATCATTTGGGGGGAGCCAGGTACAAACGGGCAACATGCATTTTACCAATTGATCCACCAAGGGACAAAAATCATCCCTTGTGATTTTATTGCACCTGCCATTAGTCATAACCCACTGTCAGATCATCACGCAAAACTGATGTCTAACTTCTTTGCTCAAACAGAAGCGCTCGCTTTTGGTAAAACGCGTGAGCAAGTTGATGCGGAATTTGCCGCAGCAGGAAAAGATCCTAAAACCATGGAGTATGTTGCACCTTTCAAAGTGTTCGAAGGTAATCGCCCAACTAACTCTATTCTGCTAAAAGAAATTACGCCTTATTCATTAGGTGCCTTGATTGCAATGTATGAACATAAGATCTTTGTACAAGGTGTTATTTTCAATATCTTCACGTTTGACCAGTGGGGGGTTGAATTAGGTAAACAGCTAGCTAACTGTATTCTTCCTGAATTGAAAGGTAAGGAAAGTGTTAACAGCCATGATAGCTCAACAAATAATCTAATCAATCGTTATAAAGCATGGCGTTAATCGAATAAACTGAATATAAGTAGTTGGTTAGGTAAAAAGGAGGTTCTTATAACCTCCTTTGTTTTTTGTTTAGTTAGTACTCAATCTAATTTTCTTTTAACGCTTTTTTAGATTATTTATGCGAAATGTTATCAGCTTTTAACTTCCATTAGTCACATCATGATATCCTTATGCATCATGACTCACATAAGCTAGGATCATCAAAGCGTGATGATGAATAAATGTTCAAAAAATCAATAATTACTCCTGCACCTATCCATTGGCTACCCAGTGAGGAACATGCAAGTATTCAGGAAAGTACATTAAGTTGGTTAATGGAATTAGGTTCAATGACACGGCGATTTGAACAACATTGCCAAAAAGTTACCGTAATGCCTTATCAAGAAGGATTTATTGACATTATTGAACCCGCTGATGAAAGTGCGTGTTTACCTAAAAGTCAGCGTTATTGGTTAAGAGAAGTGGTATTGTGTGGTGACGATATTCCTTGGTTATTAGGGCGGACGTTAGTACCAGAAGAGACATTGACAGGTGAAGATAGAAAACTGGTCAATCTAAGAACCGTTCCTCTTGGGCGTTATCTGTTTCAGGAAACAACCTTACGTCGCGATTTTATTCATATCGGGCAACAAAATGGGAATTGGCTACGTCGTTCTCGTTTCCAGCTTTCAGATAAACCTTTATTATTAACCGAGATGTTTCTGCCTGCATCACCTGTGTATGAGAAGTAATTAGGGGGAGCTAAAATTGGAGGGAAGTATGACGCAAAGTAAATGGCAAGCATATAGCCGTTTAATGCGTATAGATAAACCTATCGGAGCGCTATTATTACTTTGGCCAACTTATTGGGCTTTATGGATTGCTGCTAAAGGCTTTCCTGATTGGCATATTCTGATTGTCTTTACTATTGGCGTGTTCTCTATGCGTGCCGCTGGGTGTGTAATAAACGACTTTGCTGACCGGAAAATTGATGGCAGTGTTGAACGAACTAAAAATCGACCATTACCTAGTGGGGCGGTGACAGAAAAAGAGAGTAAAATTTTATTTCTCGTGTTGGTACTCTTGTCTTTTGCATTAGTCCTAACACTGAATACCATGACTATTTGGCTCTCTGTCGCAGGGCTTGCACTCGCATGGTTTTATCCCTTCGTTAAACGGTTTAGTAATTTACCTCAGCTTATTTTAGGTATGGCTTTTGGTTGGTCAATCCCGATGGGATTTGCAGCTGTCTCTGAAAGTTTGCCATTAGTGTGCTGGCTATTATTTCTTGTCAATATTGTCTGGTCTGTTGTTTACGATACGCAATATGCAATGGTTGATCGTAATGATGATATAAAAATAGGGGTTAAATCTACCGCCATTTTATTCGGTCGTTATGACAAAATTATTATTGGTATTTTACAACTGGTGATGTTGGCATTATTAGTGGGTATCGGTATTTTACTGAATCTGAAAGGTATCTACTACTGGTCAATATTGTTAGTAACCGCTCTGTTTTATTTATCAACAGAAGCTTATTGCAGAGCGGGAAAGAGCTCCGTGTTTTCAAGCTTTTATGAATAATAACTATGTTGGATTTGTTTTATTTGCAGGTATTTTATTTAGTTATTTTTTAAGGTAAGTAAGCGCTAAAGTATTCTCTATTATTAAGTAGAAATAAAAAGGGATAAGCAATGAGCTTATCCCTTTTCTATTTCGGTCATGGCGATATTTACTGATTATTCGTCAGCGTTAGGCTCACTCTTTTCGTTAACAGGGGGGACTGAATTGTTATCTTCAGTGATCCCCACGCTTTCAATGGTTAAGCGAATTTCTGGAGACATTAATTTTGCAATCACTTGGTAAAGGGTTGATGCATCTGCTTTTAGGATATCGTCATTATCATTGAGATACCCTTCTTCACGTAGTGTTGAAACTAAGGTAGAGAATACCGCTTTATCAAAGAATTCAGGTGCGTTGATACCATGCAAGACGGAAAGACGTTGTGCCAAGATACGGCTCTCTTTTTCCAATAGTACACGGCTAATTTCAGGCGCAAAATTGAGTAAAGAGAGTGTAATGCCATAGCGTTGTAGTGTTTCTCTGACGCTGGCAGCTAAAAGCTGTAATGGGCGGATACGCGCTGGGTTGATACGTAGTAAGCCATCACTATCACAACAAATAAGGCGCTGACGGCACAATTCTGCAATCAAAGTATTAATGACTTCAGGGAGTTCTTCTTTCTCATAACGAATAAATAGTTCTGCCTTAATAAGAGGAAAGATTAGCTCAACTTGTTTCATTAAATCATCACGATGAATTTTTTCATGATGTAAGACGATACTTGCAATTAATGACGGGGTGACCATTAAGTGAATTGTGTTATTACGGTAATAAGTCATTAATACCGCACTTTCACGAGGAAGTACCACAATATCACCCAGACTGTCTTTTTCGACTTGGAATTTATCTGATTGTAGGGCGTGCTCTAATAAAGTTTTAGCATTTTTATCTGGCACGATCATCTCTGTCGAATAAGGCACATTGCGTAATAATTGCAGATAACAATCAACTTGTTCTAACAGTTGCTCTCTTGTTAGTGCGCGCTGACGTGATGCTAACAAGGCTGTTGAGACAAGGTTGATCGCATTAATAGATGCTGCATTATTGATGTGAACCATAATGTTATCAGCCAGTGTACTTACGGTTGGATTTAACCAACTTGGGCGTTGTGGCTCAATGGGATCAATATCATCACGCCATTGTGGTACAGCCTGATTTAAATATTGTACAACAGAAATCGGCTCACCAAAGTTCACATAACCTTGACCCAGGTTACGTAATTTACGTAACCCTCTGACCATCTGCATAAAGCCTTCTTTCTCTTTTGTTGCGCCACGTAACTCTTTGGCATAGGTTGCCACTTCCATAACGTGTTCGTACCCAATGTAAATTGGAACAACAGAGATAGGGCGTGTTTCACCGCGTAACATGGCTTGTACTGTCATTGAAAGTGTTCCTGTTTTAGGATCTAACAATCGACCTGTACGAGAGCGTCCACCTTCAACGAAATATTCAATGGAGTAGCCACGTGTAAATAACTCACCTAAATATTCGCGGAAAATAGTGGAGTAAAGCTTATTGCCTTTAAAGGTTCTTCGGATAAAGAAAGCCCCTAAACGGCGGAAAATAGGACCTGCTGGCCAGAAATTGAGGTTAATACCTGCTGCGATATGTGGTGGTACTAAACCTTGATGATAAAGCACATAGGAAAGTAGTAAATAGTCCATGTGGCTACGGTGACAAGGAACATAAACGATTTCATGCCCATCTTGCGCGAGTTTACGTACTCGTTCGGCATTATAAACGTTGATACCTTGGTAGAGCTTATTCCATGTCCAACTTAATACGCGATCACTAATACGCACCGCTTCATATGAGAAATTAGCAGCAATTTCTTCCATGATATCTGTGGCATTTTTACGCGCTTTATCAAGTGAGATTTTCTTCGCTTTTGATTCATCTTCAATCGCTTTTTCAATGGCTTTTGAAGAAAGCAATTTATTGAAGAGATCTTGGCGTGCTGGCAATTTAGGGCCAACAGCCGCTAAACGTTGGCGTGAGAAGTGGATACGAGCAACACGGGCAAGTTTTCGAGCTATACTGGTGTCAGTACCGTGTTCGTTCGCCATTTCACGCATTGATACTGTGGGCGAAAAACGAACAAAACTATCACGACCTAACCAGAGGATAGCAATAAATTTCTGGATACCATTAAGCACGCGTAAATGGGGAACGCCATTATGACCTTCACGACCTGGAGAGCGTCCAAACATCACTGAAACCGGCAACATCTCAATATCAAGATGTGGGTTATTACGATGTGCATCAAGATAAGCATGGAACGTCTTCACGGAATCTTTACGAGGATCGGGGGAGTAGTAACGGAATACTCTTGGGCCGTCATCAATAAAGACATACGCAGGAAGTTTAGTTCCTCCGATCTCAATAGGTTGCAGCGGATCAGGCAATCCTAAAGAGAGACACTGCTGTCTTAATGTCAGTAAGTCAGCCTTTGAATGATAAGGCAGAACATAAAGGAAAGATCGCGACGTATCTAACCCTAATTCAGTGATAGGATCAGTCGGAACTCGTTTACTTTTTACCAGTAATTTTAGTGGTAAATTCAATGTGTTATAATATAGTTTACGCCAAGCTGACATAAATAGTTGTAGCCTCTTATTAGCAATACTTCGAAAGCATAACAGAAAGTCTTTCGTAGATCTGTGGTGCTGTGACAATATTAATAGAGAAAAGTGGCAAAATAATCGTTTGTTTTCGATAGAGTTTATTATGGCTAATCAAAATAAAGGTCTTACCCGAATCATCAAAGCTGGTGGCTATTCATATAAAGGCATTCGTGCCGCTTGGATTAATGAAGCCGCTTTTAGACAAGAAGCGATTGTGACCTTGGTTGCAATTATCCTTTCATTTTTCATCGATGTCAGTGGTCTAGAGCGCATTTTACTCATTGGTTCCGTTGTATTGGTTGTGATCTTGGAACTGGTAAATAGTGCAATAGAAGCCGTTGTCGATCGAATTGGATCTGAATACCACGAATTATCCGGACGTGCAAAAGATATGGGTTCTGCTGCCGTGTTGATTGCTATTATATTGGGATTATTTACTTGGGTAACCATTCTTTGGGGGCATTTCTTCGCATAAAGTTAAAAAAATCGATTTTTGTCGAAAAATAATCCAAAGATGCGTGTTTTATATTCATTTAAGGTTTCAAATCATCATATACCTGTATATACTCACAGTTTGACTGTATAAACAAACAGGGGGCGGAATGAAAGCATTAACTGCAAGGCAGCAGCAGGTTTACGATTTGGTTCGTGATCACATTTCGCAAACGGGTATGCCACCAACACGGGCTGAAATAGCTTCCCAACTTGGGTTTCGCTCACCAAATGCGGCAGAAGAGCACTTAAAAGCTCTTGCTCGTAAAGGCGTGATAGAAATTGTCTCTGGTGCATCCAGAGGTATCCGTTTGCTAATGGAAGAAGAGCCAGAAGGGTTGCCATTAATTGGGCGAGTTGCTGCGGGTGAACCGCTTTTAGCGCAAGAGCATATTGAAAGCCATTATCAAGTTGACCCAATGCTATTTAAACCAAGTGCCGATTTTTTATTGCGCGTTAATGGTATGTCAATGAAAGATATCGGTATTATGGATGGTGATTTACTTGCCGTGCATAAAACGCAAGATGTTCACAACGGGCAAGTTATTGTGGCTCGCATTGAAGATGAAGTGACAGTAAAACGCTTTAAGAAAAGCGGTAATAAAATTGAACTTCATGCAGAAAACCCAGAGTTTTCACCTATTATCGTCGACTTACGCGAACAAAACTTTACTGTAGAAGGTTTAGCCGTTGGCGTTATTCGTAACGGCGAATGGCTATAATTTGTACCAAAGTAAGTCAATACAACTTATTTTTACAAGATGCAGATGATCTGTAAAAACACAAAATCATCTGCATTTTTTATTATTTTAATTTGTATAAAAAAACACCACTGCACGACAAATGTCATTACAATATGATAAGTTTTAATTACAGAGGTGTTTATGACAACAATAGAAGCTAGAGTAGACGATGAGCTAAAAAAAGAAGCTTATCAACATGTTGAAAAATGAACTTATCTCCTTCAGATGCGATAAGATTGTTTCTACGTTATGTTGCTGAAAATGAAAAGTTACCTTTCTCTGAACTTTTTGTCGTTGTTGGTGAACAAGATGAAGATAAGGATATTTTAGCTAATGAGAATGCAAAAGTAGAACACGTATTAGCCAGCATTTAGCTGGCTTTCTGTATTTTATAGGCTCAGCGAGGCTTATAGTCACCGGTTTTTTTCTGCTTAAGATTATCATCCATACTATGGTCATGATGACAACCTTCAGGATGGGTACACTCTTGTGCTTCGTGGCACTGTGAACACAATCCATGAATTTCGATGACGCTATGTCGTAAATGAAATCCACTCTCTTTTGCCAGCGATGAAATCGCATCTTCGATTTTATGGCTATTTTTTTCAGTGACAGATAAACAGCGGTCACAAATTAGCATGACTGACGTATGTTCGACATCATCAAAATGATGACAAAGTACATAACTGTTGGTGGATTCTATTTTATGGATAAATCCTTGCTCAAGTAAAAACTCTAACCCGCGATAGACCGTGGGGGGTTTTGCTTGTGGCTCAACTTGGCGTAATAAATCCAATAAGTCGTATGCGCTGATAGCAGATGGTTGCTGCATTATCAGACGTAATACTGCCAGACGTTGTGAAGTCAGGCGAACACCTCGTTTCTGGCAGATCTTTTCTGCCTGAGCGAGCAATTTCTCTTCATTCATGGGGATAAGATGCTCTCAGACGTTGTTAATAACACAGATCTTATCATATTTTTCAAGAGTAAACCTTTGTGTAAAGTGGGGTTTTATAAAAATAACTGTGGAATTATGCTCTTTTTAAAAAGATCTGTTGTTAGTTTTTCCTATGTAAAATAAGTGGGTTTACATAGAGAAAATAGCTTTATCCGATGCGCCGTAAAACCCCGTTCTTCAGTTCATTGAGGGCGGGGAGGATGTTAATGGTGGTATGTAATGATGATGAGCAACAAAAACCCAGCCTAAGCTGGGTTAATTTTTTGATATTCTTAAGATAAGCTATCTTAGAACGGAATATCGTCATCAAAATCCATTGGTGGTTCATTACTTGGTGCGGGTGCTGCTGCAGGTTGTTGTGCTGGACGAGATGGTGCACCACCGCTAAATTGTTGTGATGCTTGTGGCTGTTGTGGTTGCCCCCAACCGCCTTGACCACCTTGTGAAGGCGCGCTATCTTGACCACCACGGCCACCTAACATCTGCATTGTGCCGCCAATGTTAACAACAACTTCAGTGCTATATCTGTCTTGACCGCTTTGGTCTTGCCATTTACGTGTTTGTAATTGACCTTCGATATACACTTGTGAACCTTTACGCAGATATTCGCCTGCAATTTCCGCTAACTTGCCGAAAATTACCACACGGTGCCACTCGGTTTTTTCTTTCATTTCACCGGTTTGTTTATCGCGCCAGCTTTCTGAAGTTGCCAGTGTTAGGTTAGCAACTGCACCGCCACTTGGCATATAACGGATTTCTGGATCCTGCCCTAAATTACCGATAAGAATAACTTTGTTTACGCCTCTGCTCGCCATGTGAGGTACTCCTGCGAAAGTAAATTTTTTGAAATCATAAGCGAATAAGTTTATCACGTACGCTAAAATTTGAATATGACGAGTAATGAATTTCTCATTTGTGAACATTGTCGACATTTTTTTTGTCTCAAAATGACAGGTTTACATCATCATTCAATTTCACTATATATACTGTATATCCATTCAGTTAACTTTGTGTCATAATTATCCGATTATTTCTTTTTCGGCGACTCTCTCAATCCGGGATATGTTCATGGATAAAATCGAAGTACGGGGCGCTCGCACCCATAATCTAAAAAATATCAATTTGGTCATTCCTCGCGATAAACTTATTGTTATTACGGGACTTTCTGGCTCAGGTAAATCCTCATTAGCTTTTGATACGCTTTATGCAGAAGGGCAACGACGTTATGTTGAATCACTTTCTGCCTATGCTCGTCAGTTTCTTTCATTGATGGAAAAGCCTGATGTTGATCATATTGAAGGTTTATCTCCCGCTATTTCAATTGAGCAGAAATCGACGTCACATAATCCGCGTTCGACAGTGGGAACGATTACAGAGATCCACGACTATCTGCGCCTCTTATTTGCGCGTGTTGGTGAGCCTCGTTGTCCTGATCACGATATTCCATTGGCTGCTCAAACAGTTAGCCAAATGGTTGATAATGTACTAGAGCGACCAGAAGGCCAACGTTTAATGTTGTTAGCGCCTGTGGTGAAAGAGCGTAAAGGCGAGCATATCAAGCTACTGAATAATCTTGCTGCCCAAGGTTATATTCGTGCACGTATTGACGGTGAAGTGTGCGATCTCTCTGATCCGCCGACATTAGAATTACAGAAAAAACACACTATTGAAGTCGTGATTGACCGCTTTAAAGTTCGTGACGATCTAGCTCAACGTTTAGCAGAATCTTTTGAAACCGCATTAGAGCTTTCTGGTGGTACTGCCGTTATCTCTGATATGGATGATAGTAATGCAGATGATATTGTTTTCTCTGCAAATTTTGCTTGCCCAGTTTGTGGTTATAGTATGAGCGAGCTAGAACCGCGTTTATTCTCCTTTAATAACCCTGCTGGCGCTTGTCCAACTTGTGATGGTTTAGGTGTTCAGCAATTTTTTGATCCTGAGTTAGTGATCCAAAATAGAGAAATCTCACTTGCTGGTGGTGCAATTAAAGGATGGGATCGCCGTAACTTCTACTATTTCCAAATGCTTCGCTCATTGGGTGAACACTATCATTTTGATGTTGAAGCCCCTTTTGATTCGTTACCAGATAATATTCAAAAAGTCATTTTAACGGGGTCTGGCAAAGAGAATATTGAATTTAAATATACAAACGATCGTGGTGATGTTGTTGTTCGTCATCATCCTTTTGAAGGTGTATTAAATAATATGGAACGCCGTTACCGCGAGACTGAATCTAGTGCGGTACGCGAAGAGCTTTCTAAATATATTAGTAACCGCCCTTGCGCTTCTTGTGGTGGTACAAGGTTACGCCGAGAAGCGCGTCATGTGTATGTTGAAAATACGACATTACCTGAAATAGCAGATTACAGTATTGGTCATGCAATGACCTTTTTCCAAAATCTAAAATTGAGCGGTCAGCGTGCAAAGATTGCAGAAAAAGTCTTAAAAGAGATTGGTGACCGATTAAAATTCTTGGTCAATGTGGGATTAAATTACCTCACACTTTCTCGCTCAGCAGAAACGTTATCTGGTGGTGAAGCACAACGTATTCGTTTAGCGAGTCAGATTGGAGCGGGATTAGTTGGCGTTATGTATGTATTGGATGAACCTTCAATTGGGTTACATCAACGAGATAACGATCGCCTACTTGAAACGTTGATCCACTTACGTAATTTGGGTAACACGGTGATCGTTGTTGAGCATGATGAAGACGCCATCCGTGCTGCTGATCATATTATTGATATTGGTCCTGGTGCGGGTGTTCATGGTGGTGAAATTGTCGCTCAAGGGACACTTGATGATATTATTAATAACCCGAATTCATTAACGGGGAAATTCTTAAGTGGTGAACGTCGTATCGCAATTCCAGAACAACGAGTGCCTGTTGATCGCGAAAAAATGCTGACCATTCTGGGCGCGAAAGGCAATAACTTAAAAAATGTAAATCTAAAATTACCCGTAGGTTTATTTACCTGTATTACGGGTGTTTCAGGATCAGGTAAATCAACGCTGATCAACGATACGTTATTCCCTATTGCACAACGTCAATTAAATGGGGCTACAAATAGTGTTCCTGCACCTTATTTAGATGTTGAAGGGTTAGAATATTTCGATAAAGTTATTGATATTAACCAAAGCCCAATTGGCCGTACTCCTCGTTCAAACCCTGCAACTTATACCGGTGTCTTTACTCCTATTCGTGAGCTCTTTGCGGGGGTTCCTGAGTCTCGTACTCGTGGTTATACACCGGGTCGGTTCAGTTTCAACGTAAAAGGGGGGCGTTGTGAGGCTTGCCAAGGTGATGGCGTTTTAAAAGTTGAAATGCATTTCTTACCTGATGTGTATGTCCCCTGTGATCAATGTAAAGGTCAGCGTTATAACCGTGAAACTCTTGAAGTTAAATACAAAGGAAAAAATATTCACGAAGCGTTAGAGATGACCATTGAAGAGGCGAGAGCGTTTTTTGATGCAGTCCCTGCATTGGCTCGTAAACTACAAACATTGATTGATGTTGGCCTTTCTTATATTCGCTTAGGGCAATCAGCGACCACGTTATCGGGCGGTGAAGCACAGCGAGTTAAGTTAGCAAAAGAGTTATCAAAACGGGGGACGGGACAGACTCTCTATATTCTTGATGAGCCGACAACAGGGCTTCATTTTGCTGATATTGAGTTGTTGCTTGAAGTGCTTCATCAGTTACGCGATCAGGGTAACACCATCGTTGTTATTGAGCATAATCTTGATGTGATCAAAACAGCAGACTGGATAGTGGATCTTGGTCCTGAAGGCGGAAGTGGTGGTGGACAAATTTTAGTCTCTGGCACACCAGAGCAAGTTGCAGAGTTTGAAGGATCACATACTGCAAGATTTTTAAAACCAATCTTAGAGCGTGGCTATTAAGAGCACGCTACTTATTCCCTTATGATCTAAGCGCTACGGACAATAAATGTTTACTGTTTGTAGCGCACCTTTCTTCAAGAAAAGTAAATCCATCGAGTATGATAGAATTTAATTCTATCAAAAAAGAATTCTCTTTTGGCGATACACTCCCATATCTATTTTTATCTTATTAGTCGCCTTATTTTTATAAAAAGTAGATTAAAGGGTTAATTATGCTTGTTTTGGTAACGGTATTTTAACTAAATACGAGATAACAAAGCTAAATAGAAAGGATTATCAATAGTATATCGTGATGGACAGCACAGTTTATTTGGTGATTTGTTTCAATTGTTATACTTGACTATTATTGTATAACAAT
>NZ_MIIZ01001088.1:0-939 GCF_001743005.1 Shigella sp. FC1967
AAGTGACGAAGAAACTGGTCAGACTATCATTGCTGGTATGGGTGAGCTGCACTTAGACGTGTTAGTTGACCGTATGCGTCGTGAATTTAAAGTTGAAGCGAACGTAGGTAAACCGCAGGTTGCTTACCGTGAAACTATTCGTGATACAGTAACTGATATCGAAGGTAAGCACGCGAAACAATCTGGTGGTCGTGGTCAGTACGGTCATGTGGTTATCGACCTGTCTCCATTACCAGCAGGTGGTGAAGAGAACTACGTATTTATCAACGATATCGTTGGTGGTGTAATTCCTAAAGAATTCATCCCAGCTGTTGATAAAGGTATTCAAGAACAGCTGAAATCTGGTCCATTAGCAGGTTACCCTGTTGTGGATATTCAGGCTCGTTTACATTACGGTTCTTACCATGATGTTGACTCCTCAGAAATCGCGTTTAAAATTGCCGCATCAATGGCATTTAAAGACGGCTTCATGAAAGCTAAGCCAATTCTGCTTGAGCCAGTCATGAAAGTTGAGATTGAAACGCCAGAAGATTACATGGGCGACGTTATCGGTGACTTAAACCGTCGTCGTGGTATGGTTGAAGGTATGGACGATCTGCCTACCGGTAAGATCATCCGTGCTCAAGTACCACTGGCTGAAATGTTCGGTTATGCAACTGACCTGCGTTCACAAACTCAGGGTCGTGCTTCATACTCTATGGAGTTCTTGAAGTACAACGAAGCGCCTAGCAACGTCGCTCAGGCTATTATCGAAGCTCGTAAAGCGAAATAAGATCCTTTCGAGTTCAATTTAGTTTACGCTCCCTCGACTAGAGGGAGCGATATTAAGGAATATAGTCGTGTCTAAAGAAAAATTTGAACGTTCAAAACCGCACGTTAACGTTGGTACTATCGGCCACGTTGACCACGGTAAAACAACTCTGACTGCTGCAATCACTA
>NZ_MIIZ01001089.1:0-933 GCF_001743005.1 Shigella sp. FC1967
TATCGCCTTATCAAAATTGATAAGGCTTTTTTTATTTAAATCCGAATCTTTTGATTACTTTTAATACTATTTATAGTGTGGTTTTTACAAACGTTCAAATAACACCATTGTTTATCATTAAGTGATATAGTCTACCCATATGATTTTTACAAAATAATAACCTATTTTTTTAATAAAAATATTCCATGTATAAAAACATTTATCTTAAAAATATTTTTCATTTAGCGCATAATGACTACTCTAAGAGAAGCATCGTTTCTCTGTCTTTTTTTGCCTCTCTTAAACTGCCGCACCTGTAAAAGGTGCATTTTATCACTTTAACGTCAGATAAAATGGTATCTGGTATGAGCAAACATTCTAACGATTTTATTTATATGCAGGATAATCCCTGTATGCATTGTGGTGCTTGTTGCGCCTATTTTAGAGTTTCGTTCTATTGGGCAGAAATGGTAAGTGGTGGCGGTGTGGTTCCTGATGAATTAACAGAACCATTAACACCTTTTCTCTCTTGCATGAAAGGAACGAATTCTAAGAAACCACGTTGTGACAAACTGGTCGGTGAAGTTGGAGAGTGTGTAAGCTGTTCTATCTATGAACAACGTCCCTCTCCTTGTCGTGAGTTTCAACAATCTTGGGTAAATGGTGTCCCTAATGAAGCTTGTGATCGTGCGAGAGCGGCTTATGGTTTACCTCCATTAACTCATGTCACCTTACCTCACACCGCGTAAAACATCAGAGGGGTTAAGCCCCTCCTGATTATTGAGTTTCCTCCAACCTGTTTTTATTAAAAATAAAATAACAGCAAAAAAAAATCATTATTAAATAATATGTTAGTTTGACTTTATTTTTAAATAACCTAGTATATAAGGTAATGAATTAATAACGTGTATTTAGTGAGGTTTTTATTTAAAAATAGCAACAAACTTGGATGGG
>NZ_MIIZ01001090.1:0-932 GCF_001743005.1 Shigella sp. FC1967
TATTGATTAAAGAAAAAACAGAAGCCTTTATATAGCAAAATTAACAAACCTAGACGATAAATTATCACAAGAAAAAAGCTCAAATTAAAAAACAAGATAAACATCTTTAGAAAATGAAAAAATTAGCGCTAACGTTAAAACAGCAACAATTAAAAAACGCTATCAGAACAACAATGCGCATTACTCATTCAATATGCTGACGGTAAAATTATTGGTGATGGTCAAGCTGACTTTACTCGAGAAACTAAGCGCTATCATTTAAAACTAAAAGAGAATGTGTTTTCATTGTTAGATGTTCCCGGTATTGAAGGAAAAGAAGGGCTTGTTTTAAAGCAGATAGAAGATGCCGTTCAGCAAGCTCATGCTGTATTTTATATCACTAATAAAGCAGCGCCACCACAAACTGGTGATGAAGGCCGTATAGGAACGTTAGAAAAAATTAAGTTACACTTAAATGCACAAACTGAAGTATGGTCTATTTTCAATAAGAAAATAACAAATCCCAAATTGTCATTAAAGAATCGTTCTTTATTATCCGAAGATGAATTAAGCAGCCTAGCAGGATTAGATGAAATCATGCGTGAACAACTGGGGCACCATTATAAAAAGGTTGTTTCTTTAACCGCATTACCTGCTTTTTTAGCGTCAACAGATTGCTTAGTTCCTGGTTCTCAAAATGCAAAAACGCCGAAATAAAATTCTTACAAGATTTTCTGGAATATGAATTATTAGAGCGTACAGGGATACTTTGATTTTATTGACTTATTAGAACATGAGTTATTACCTGATAGTCAAAATAAAAATTTATCGTGCCAATCTTAATAAAACAAAGGAAGCACTTAATAACACGATTCAAGGATTAGAAGAGATAGAACGAGATTATCAAAAAGTTGCTGATGAGATTTCTATTACCTGTGAAGATTCAAAAAAAT
>NZ_MIIZ01001091.1:0-918 GCF_001743005.1 Shigella sp. FC1967
AATTGACTTTGCATAGAGTAGACGGAATGACTGTCCTTTTTTATGTTCATCATTGGGTAAAATACTATTTGCTTGAATGACGTCAGCTGATATCGCGCCTAAATTTCCCAAATTGCCACCAAGACCAATAGCATAAGCTTGATAGTTATTCGAAAACTGACTTCCTCCATAGAGCGTTAAATTATGAGGCAAACCATAAATTAAACTTAATTGCCCAAAATTTGGTTTATCTTGAAAATCAGACCCACTTCTAAATTCCCCACCAATAAATTCATATTTAAGACGTCCTTCACGTTGCAAAATAGGCACATTAGAATAAGGCACAACAAATTGAGTTATTTCTCCATTATTCTCTTTAATTACGACATCTAAATTTCCACTGCTTGATGTTGCATAGAGATCTTTTATTTCGAATGCACCGGGAGGAACTGAAATTTGATAGATAACAAAACCATTTTGTCTAACAGTAACGATCGCATTGCTATTTGCAATCCCTTTAATTGTAGGAGCGAAACCTCTCATACTATCTGGTAGCATGTTATCATCAGATTCTAGCTTAGCACCTCTAAAACCAAGGCTGTCAAAAATGGTACCACTAGAAAATGAATCACCTACTGTCAGTTCTGCTTTTAATGGAATTATAGGTTTTTGTACATATGTTCTTATATTACGCCACTTATTCTGATCACTTTCACCGCTAGCGTACGTCCATGTGCTTTCATTACGTAAACGCCATGACCCCACATTAATACCCGGGTTTATATTTAAAAAAGTAGTTATTATTATTAATATTATCTTTATAGTTTTTACTATTTCTTCCTGTAAAATTGTAATTTAATAAAAAATGCATTAATACCGTTATCCCCATTTTTCTGGAGGAATATAGCCACGAATATTATTTTTAAACATTACTTGTGG
>NZ_MIIZ01001092.1:0-916 GCF_001743005.1 Shigella sp. FC1967
TGACTTTATTATCATTATTTAATTCCATATTATCGGTGTTAAATATGACATTATTATTAATAATACTTAACTGTCCCCTTACTTTAAAATCCTTACTTTCAATAGTTTGTACACTATTAAACTTATCATTTCTATTTCTATTAAAAATGACTAACTTGGCATTTTTATTAATATTGATTGCTTCACTGCTCTTTATATTTATATTGATTGTTCTCAATCGTCCATCAATAAAAAAACTCACCACCATCTAATTTAAAACTATCCGTTGTTAGAACTGCCCCATCTTTGATAGTGAAGATACCATAATGTTGATTTAATCCATCCCATAGATAATCACCAAAAAACTGTTTTTATTATATCCATTAAGAATATTTAAATCATTTATCTTATTATTACCATATATCTTAATATTATTTGATACAATATTTATTGTCTGTTTTTTTAGGTGTCTTTTCCCATACCATTTAATAATGATTTTCTTTTATCAGAAAATATTATAATGATCTTTTATTGTTTTACATCATTAATTCCTGTCACTAACGACACATGATTAACACCAGAAAATTGGCACTGATTACACTCGATACCATTAGGATTAGCAATGATAAGTGCGGACGCTTTTCCTAAAACAGATAAATCACCGTTTAGCTTACTTGTTTCTTGTGAAGTGACCTCATTAATAATGATATTGGCTTCAGCAGAACGATTATCAATAATAGCACCTGCATTATTAACATTGAATGACGTAAAATAATTAAAAGAGGATCCATTTTCATCGGGTTTTTCAATAAATACCGTTTCAATACCTTCTTGGTTTTTAACCACTTCCAAATCTTTATATTTATGAGTATCAACAACAATTCCATTGTCAGATGAATAAACATTAGTTGATAGACATAAAATTAATAAACCATAA
>NZ_MIIZ01001093.1:0-906 GCF_001743005.1 Shigella sp. FC1967
GTTAGCATTGATTTAGTAAAGGAATACGTATTTTTTACTTATATAGTGTGATTAGGGCCAAACGAGTAATAAAAAATTTAAGAATCAATGCGATAAGTTTGATGTAAGAACTCTGTAACATTAATTAGAGAATTCAGAGGTAAATAAAAAATAGCAAAGTATAATGCGGTAGGAGATGGGGGAGTGATTTAAAGAAAGGACATGTTTTCAGATGGTCGTAATAAAAGTGGGGAAAATCAATTAATACAGTGAGTAAACTTAATATAGGTACACTCACTGTATTGTCATATTAATTCAGCAATAGATTAAGCTTTAGGGTCTGGGCCGAATCTGTTGTCACCTTTAGTACCTTCAAGGCACATAAAGACAAAAACAATTAATCCACCAATAGCGGGAATAAATGCAAGTAAGAACATCCAACCTGATTTATCTTGGTCGTGGAAGCGACGAATAGTTACTGCAATGCTAGGTACGATAACAGCTAAAGAGTAGATGCCTAAAATAATACCAACAATTGAACCTAATCCACTCATTTCACCCGTATTCATATCTATTGATGAAATTACAATAGCGTATAAAACAGTAATAATAATGGTATTTACGAGTGTAAACATCCAATATTCTTTTCTGCGAGCACGGCCTGAAAAGTTAGCGTAATTATTTTTAATGACTTCCAAATACCAATTCATGACTTCATCCTTAATTTAGTAGCAACAATACGTAAGCCTAGTGTAAGTGATCTTTCTTATCAATTAAGATAAATCTAAATTATCAAAATCTGTATTTTTAACAGAGATTATCCACCCTTTTAATAGGGAGTGTATTTAATTCTTGAATTAAACATATAGGCATATCTAAATGACGCACTTGACGTGTTTTTATTTAAAAATACAGACAGATATAACT
>NZ_MIIZ01001094.1:0-906 GCF_001743005.1 Shigella sp. FC1967
GTCCCCCATCTGGGCTCCCGAACCGCCAATGTCATTAGCCATGCCCTCTACAGTAATCGAGCCATTGGCATACTGCTCGATGCGGTCCCTCTCGCTCATGATCAGCACAGCGGCCACGACCTGATAAAAGAAAGGCGCAACGATGTTTCGGCCATCGGCATGTTGCTCGTATCCCCGGAGGGTTTGGTCGAGCAGCTTGACCAGAGGGTTAAAAGCGCTGTTCAGGAAGCTAAGCCCATCCACCTTGTCGCGGATGTTACGGAGTGTCTGCCGAGTAGTGACCGCACATTGGTCTCGACCGGCCAAACGTTCCATATAGAACTTATTCGCTTCCTGAACCACTTCGGAGATGAGATCGTCACCCAGGCGCTCAACCTTGCGGTTAAGGCGTTTGGCGTTGGCCTCATCTTCGTTCACAGGCTGGATCATGAACACCTGGTACTCAAAGCCAATCCGCTCCTCGACCGTTTCCTTTGGAAGGGCTCCGGCACGGATAGCTCGTTCATACTCAGGGTTCTCCTGACACCATTCATCCACGGCTTTGTTGTAACCTTTGATGAAATCCTGTTTCAGTTGGTTAAACTGAAAGTTGATGTCATTCAGCTTGTTACAGATTTCATCGGTCTTGCTGACGGGTACGGCAAATCCGTTCATGAACGGCATACCGAATTTCAGCAGGAGGCGACGAGTTTCTGTTTTCAGGCGATGAAAGCCTTTCAGCTTAGCCGGATCACAGATCTTCTTACTTCCCAGTTGAGCTACTTTCTCAGGTGGAATTTCACCACCCTCGCCCAGCTTGAGATCAGATGCAGACAAACGGGTTTGTCCACTCCAGATGTCAAAGTCTACGTGGATAACACAGAGGCTTTGTAGATGGTTCACTTTAGTCATGATGCACTCCAAAAA
>NZ_MIIZ01001095.1:0-896 GCF_001743005.1 Shigella sp. FC1967
GATCCCTGTAATACATTGCGCACCCGCATTTTCGGCTTGTTCCATTAGCCATTGGTCAAACTCACCACGTAATACAGACCAAGACGCCGTTTTGGGATCCTTTCCTTCCGTATTTTGGTAATCAATTGTCATTGCGCCTGTTTCAGTCATAAATGACAATTTTTCGTGAGTAATAACGCGTTCAACAGGCGCTTCTTGCGCAAACTCAGGAATGATGCGTTCAAGAGTATGTGCATACATACGACCACCGGTTACATTTTTCCCGCCAGCGTAGTTACCTCTTTCTATTAGCAATACTTGTGCACCTTCCCTTGCCAAAACAAGTGCAGCCACAGATCCTGCTAATCCTGCGCCAACAATAATGGCATCGAAAATATCTTCGGAATCGGACATAACATCTCCAGAATTTGCGATAAACAGCAGAGAAGTCGCCTTCTCTGCTTAAATAAATCAGTTAGATAATTGACGAGTTAATGCAGGTAAAATTTTCATTAAATCACCGACAATGCCGTAATCAGCGAATTGAAAGATAGGTGCATTTTTGTCTTTATTAATAGCAACAATGGTTTGTGCACCATTAGCGCCGACCATATGTTGAATTTGTCCTGAAATACCCGCAGCTAAATAGAGTTCAGGTTTCAGCATTAGGTTAGAAATACCGACATAACGCTCGTGTTCCATCCACTTCTCATTTTCAGCAACAGGACGAGAACAGGCGATTTCAGCACCAATGGTTTTCGCTAAGTCTTCTGCAAGGGCGATATTTTCTTTACTGCCGATACCGCGACCCACGCTGACAACAAAACGTGCTTTGTCTAAATCAACTGCATTGATAGCGCGTGGTTGAATCGAATTGCGAACAATGCCTTGAGCTGGGGCAATCCATGCGACTTTTT
>NZ_MIIZ01001096.1:0-893 GCF_001743005.1 Shigella sp. FC1967
TTACTTTTTTGATTTTTTCAAGTATCCAAAAAATGTTTCAGCTTTCTTTTGAGTAAATCCTATTGTATATATACGCATAATATCCCTCAGAAAATTGTAGCAACAAGTTTATAACAATAACCTAAGTATTGTTCCCCTAAACTCAGACATAGAATACCTGACAGTTGCAAATTTTTCGCTACAATCTCATCAAATTTAGGATCCGTCACTGCAAAATCATAATCTATCCCTCTATATGTGAATGAAGCTCTCCTTTTATCATCCACGGTATAATAAAGCCTTAAATTTTGTACTCGCACTAGATACAACGATTGAGGCACATGATACAAACCAGCTGTTATATGAGTAAAATCGATTCTATTCGTTGTCCCCCAAAGATCTACAGGGGAATCTAGTAGAGTATGCAATTGCTCAGAATTAAATGAATAATTTTGAATCCACTCAGTGTCATTAATCAAATAATTTTCAGGCTGATGAGGAAGAGGGACGTGCTCTTCTAATTCCATAAGCACTTTTTGAAATGGCTTAACATTAAAAGTACCGTGAGGGTTTCTGATTTTAGCTTGTTGATGACTTAACTCCCCACCTTGTATATTTGAAACTGGTCTTATCCATCTACCTGTACTAACACATTTTCCTGCAACACAATGTTGGCCATGCTTAATAGAATTAGCTAATACCACAATTTCATATTGAGCCATATAATCTCCTAATGAACACAACATTACTCAAAAATAAAGTAAATATTTATTAGTCAGTAAGTTATATCACATCCATAAAAATTTACTTTGAAAGCAATCACTCTTTGAATGAAAATTCATTAGGATAAAGTCAAATATTCAATTATTAGCAATAACTGGCTAGCTAAATTAACATTGTCATCTGTAAAAAGA
>NZ_MIIZ01001097.1:0-892 GCF_001743005.1 Shigella sp. FC1967
CCCCGACCGATGAGCAGATGATGACGCTCCTGATCGTGGCCGAACAGTACGGTTTGAACCCTTTCACTCGGGAAATCTATGCGTTTCCTGACAAGCAAAATGGGATCATTCCGGTAGTAGGTGTTGACGGTTGGAGCCGCATCATCAACGAGCATCCCCAGTATGATGGCGTCGAGTTCGTGTATTCGGACAAGATGGTCAGAATGCAGGGGGCGAAAGTTGAATGCCCTGAGTGGATTGAATGCGTGATTTACCGTAAGGACAGATCTCGCCCTATCCGCATCAAGGAGTTCATTGATGAGGTGTACCGTGAACCGTTTCAGGGTCAAGGCCGCAATGGTGCTTACACTGTTGATGGCCCCTGGCAAACGCACACCAAGCGTCAACTCCGGCACAAGTCACTGATCCAGTGTTCTCGTGTCGCATTTGGTTTCTCTGGTATTTACGACCAGGATGAAGCTGAACGCATCCGTGAAATGGAGCAGGCATCGGCCATTAACCCGGCTATTGCCAATCTCCCTTCACCGTCTCAAGTTCATAGCCAAGAGCCTTTGGCTATTGAGCACAAAGAGCTTGACCCGATCCTGACCAAACTCGCAAATCGCGCTATTGCTGAAAAAGCATGGTCTGCGGCTCATGAGTATGTGAAGGGCCGGTATGAGGGTTCGGAACTGCAATATGCGACTCAATTCCTTCGTGAGAAGGAGATGGATCAAATGGAGCCTCCGAAACCTGACTACCAGGAATCGCACGAGCAAGAGTCCGCCGCTGGTGGTTCTGCAAATGCCGAACTTGGTGCCGAAGAAATGCCGCCTTTGAGTGACGAGGACATGATCCCTGTTATGGAAGAGGAGGGCGCGGAAGGCAGTTACTACTAACCCCAACGGGGGGG